>NZ_JCAPET010000022.1:0-89074 GCF_059735245.1 Gorillibacterium sp. sgz306347 | reverse complement strand
ATTTTCATTTTCTGTGGTGCCCGCCAGGGCATGGGTGGCTAACGGAAAAGCCGGCGCTTTTGGTGTACAATGCAGATAACGCTTAAGGAAACGGAGTCCACGGACGGAGGAACAAACAAAATGACGCCTTTTACGAAAAAAGTCATACAGCTTATCGGCTCCATACCAGCCGGAAAGGTCATGACCTACGGGCAAATCGCCGGCTTTGCCGGCAGTCCGCGGGCCGCCCGGCAGGTGGTGCGCATTCTGCATTCCATGAGCGAAAAATACGGCCTTCCTTGGCATCGGGTTGTGGCGGCCGAAGGACGGATCTCCCTTCCTTCGGCCGAAGGCGGCGAGGAGCAGGCGTTTCTCCTCGAAGCGGAAGGAATCGAGCTCGCGCGCGACCGCCGGGTCAGCCTGGCCGTTTATCAATACTGGCCGGACGACGGGACGGAACACAAACAAGCCTGAGCTGCGCCGGCTCAGGCTTGTTTATTGACGCGCGGAATCCATCCGGCTTCAGACGGATTCCGCCAATATTTGATCCAGGGCTTCGCAGGACTGGCGGTACACCGCCATCATGCGCGCCGGAGACAGACCGAACCCTTCCGGGCGGTTGTCCAAAGCCGCTTGCTCCACTTCGGCCATCAGAGAGGCCAGGTAATCAAACCCGAGGCTGAGGCAGCCGGATTTCAGCCGGTGCGCCGTCTGCCGGACGGCTTGACAATCCTGGCTGGACGAGGCGTTTGCCAGCCGCTCCAGCTCGGGAGGCGTATCCCGCCGAAAGATTGCCAGCAGGTCGGCGATCATCGAAGCATCGCCCGGCTCGGTGCTAAGGCTGCGGATATCGTCCACGGTTTCCAGATTCACCAGAAGAGGCAGAGGTTCGGCGTCCAGCCACTGCGCAAGCGCTTCGTGCAGCAGCTCCAGCCGGACCGGCTTCAGCAAATGCCCGTTCATGCCTGCTTTCCGGTACAGCCGCTCGTCCTCCTCCGATACGCGCCCGGATACCGAAAGGATGGGAACGGGACGGACGCGCTCTTCACGTTCCATGAGCCGGATAGCTTCAGCCGCTTGCAGGCCGTTCATCACCGGCATCTGATGATCCAGCAGAATCAGCCGGAACGACTCCGTCCGGAAAGCCTCCAGCGCTTCTTTGCCGTTGCGGACGACGCGCAAATGCGTAACGCCGCATCTTTGCAGCTGCGCTTGCAGCACCTGAACAACCGTCTCGTTATCCTCCGCAAGCAGCACGGGAAGCGGAAGCTCGGGGCGGACGGCGAACGGACGCTCCTTCGTTTCTTCGGGGAACAGCTCGTCAAAGGACAGCCGCGTCATATCCTTGTCGAGCGTCAGCTCAAACCAGAACTCGGCTCCTTCCCCCGGCTCGCTTTCCACTCCGATCCGTCCGCCCATCAGCTCGACCAGCGACTTGCAGATCCATAAGCCGAGCCCGGTCCCCTCGGTTTGCGATTCCTCTCCGCCGCGGGTCTGGCTGTACGGCCTGAACAGCGCTTCCTTCTCCTGCGGCAGAATGCCTTTCCCCGTATCGCGCACGGAAAACCGCAGCCGCTGCCGTTCCGGGCTGTCGGATACGAGGCTCGCTTCCACGGTTACCGAACCGCCCCCCGCAAACTTGATCGCGTTGCCGATCAGGTTCACCAATACCTGACGCACCTTCATGCCGTCTCCGATCAGCTTCGGCGCAACTGCTCCTCCGATGCGAATGGCGAGTCCCGTACCCGAGGAATCCGCCAAAGGCTGCAGCATTTCGCGGATATGATCGAGCACTTTGGGCAGCTCCACCACGGTAATGTGCAGGTTCATTTTCCCGGCTTCAAGCTTGGACAGGTCCAGGATATTGTTCATCATGCGCAGCAAATAGTCGGCCGATTCCCGGATAACCGCCGCACGCTTCCGCTCTTCGCCGGATGCAGCCTCGGCCAGAAGCTCGGCCATTCCCAGCATGCCGGTGAGCGGTGTCCGGATTTCATGGCTGACCATGGCCAGAAAAGCACTTTTGCTTTCGGTCGCCTTCTCCGCCTCCTCCTTGGCTGCCCGAAGCTGGGCGTTGCTTTTGGCAAGCAGGCGCTGAAGAGTGCTCAGCTCGTTGTTCATGGCGGAAAATTCCGTGAGCATCCGTTCCTGGTCCGCTTCGCTCCGGACGGCACGTTCGGTAAGCTCCGCGATCTTCCGCTGCAGCAGCCCGATTTCGTTTGCCTCGCTCATGCCAGCCCCTCCATTTCCGGGCGGACAAAGCTTGTCCTTGCGGTTTCCGCACCTGTAAGCATATCGGCAACCGCCAGCGCATCCTGCGCGTTCGGAGCGTAACCGTCCGCACCGACGCGTTGCCAAAGCTCCGGTTCAATGTTAAACGGAAGGCCGCCGACAAGGATTTTGGAATGGGAGGCGTTTTGATCGGCCCGAATGTCGGCGATCAGCTTCTCGACCTCCGAGACGTGGAAGGTCATGGTGGCGGATATCGCAACCAGGTCCGCTTTATGCTCCGCAATGGCTTTGACCAGACTGGCGGAGGGCACGTTTGCCCCGTAGTAATAGGTATCCCAGCCTTCCATCTCGAAGAAATCGGTCAGCATCCGGAGGCCGATTTCGTGCAGCTCGCTGCCGACGCAAGCCGCCACCAGCCGGCGGCCGTTCTGTCCGCCGGTGAGCCAGCGCGGGTACAGCTGCGCCATAATGCTTTGCGTAACGGCCGTGCAGTAATGCTCCTGGGCGACGGTGATGCGGTGGGTCTGCCAATAGCGTCCAATTTCCCGCTGTGCGGGCTGGAAAATATACAGGTAAAGCTCGCGAATGGTCATCCCGTTATCGGCCAGTCCGGAGATCCATTCCGCCGCTCCCCTTCGCTCGTTGCCAAGAACCAGCTCCAAATAACGCTTCGCCTCCTTATGATAAGGAAGCGACGGGTCCAAAAAGCTTTCCGCCGACCCTTCCATCTCCAGCTGGTGCATGCCCAGGTCCAGATGGTCGAGCACCGCGGACTTGGCCGGGTGGTCAAACAATTCCTCCAGCACATCCCGAAGCAGTTCAAAATTTATGCGCAGGTCTTCTTTGGTGACCCGGTAACCGGCAAGAAGGACCTGAAGCCAGGTTATATAATGCAGGAATAAGGACGGACTCGCAAAGTCGACGCTCTCCGCCAAATACTGCAAATGATATAGCGTGTCCTGCTTTGTCTTCTCTCTTCCGGCCTCTCCGAACCGCACGGCGAGCTCCGGCTGCCGTTCATACTGGCGTCTTGTGATTTCCTCGGCAAAACGGTCGGCCTGTTCTCTAAGCTGTTTTCCCGCATCGCGGGAAATGATTTTCAACGCGTTGTCCCCCTCCTGTTTGCGGTGAAATCTTTTCTGTTCTTGACCGACATCACTCTTTGTTACGCTATCGTTCTCTATTTATTATAACGTACATTGACAACGCAAGCATACCGCCAGCCTAAAGCCGTTTTCTTCCGGATGGCTGAGAGACAACACGCCTTTAATAGAGTACGCATTCCGTCTTCTTGCCCCGCTTGTTCAGCAGACCGGCGATTTCATAGATAATATTGAGCTTGATGTTCAGATCCTGCGGAAAATCCGGGTTTTGGTGAGCCGGGTTAATCGCCGTTCCGATAAAGAACCTTACCTCCGTCGCGTCGCGCAGAATCAGGCGAAGCAATTGCGAAACGCCGTCCGCTCCCGCCCAAACTGCCCGCCCCACCGGCTGCGCGTCATGCTTCTTTAGCCGCTGCAGCACCTTCCGAAGGGTCAGCACGCCTTCGGTGATCAGATCCACGCCGTCCATCTGGGCCGTCGGCGGCACTTCCCCGTCTCCGTAGGCGGACAGATCGACGCTTATCCGCCGCTCCAGGATCCGCGATACGATATTGGCCGAGGTTCCGCCGCAGATGACCTTTTTGCCTTCCCCCTGCCGCCACTCCTGAACAACACGTTCATCATCCCGGGGGTCGCGCGGCGGACCGACCAATATGGAGAGCGGCAGAGCCGGCCGGAATTTGACGCAGACCACCGTGGTGTCGTCCCCCGGCTCTCCGCCGTACAGCGAATCGCAGGATTCGCTCAGATAGCGGCAGAGCTCCTCCGGCGACGGATTCCGCGACAGCAGCCGGCCCGCGTACTCCGCCACATTTTCCCACTGCCAGCCGAGGTTCAGCACCTTTCCCACGCCGGCGTGGATAACGCCGTCGCTCACAAAGAGAAACGTATCCTGCCAATCCAGCCGAAAATAGCTCTCTTTGATCCGCTTCCCGTTGATCTCTCTTTCTTTCCGTTCAAACGGGACGAGCGTCTCCCCCCGAAAGAAAAGGGCCGGCGGGTTGTCATATTCAATCAATAGGGCCGTCCCGTCGCGAAAAGCCTGAAAAATGGTAAACGTCGAGTAAGCCAGCCCTCTCACCCGGCAGACCGGCAGCGTTTCGGCGATCGTCTGGACGACGTCGTCCACCGCCGCGCCGTTCTTCAGCATTTCCCCGGCGATTTTGGACGTGAGCGTAGCCAAAATGTTGGCTTTTACACCGCTGCCCAGCCCGTCCGCCATCACCACGATAGTCGAATCCGGGCATTCGACCGAATAGACCTTGTCCCCGCACAGCTCTTCGCCGTGCCGGACCAGACTTGCAAAGCTGACATCGGCATACAAATTGTTCATCGCGATCCCCCGCCTAATCCTTCAAGATCAAATTTTTCAGCTTGGTCAGGGTGACCTTTGTTTCCGCCGTCGTTTCGCCAAGCAGGCTGGCGATTTCCTGCGAGACGCGCATCTGGTTCACGATAACCTTCTGCGCCATTTCGATCGTTTCTTCCTTCAGCAGCCGCAGCTTCTCCTGCTCCTTCTCGCGTTCGGTCAGGTCGGTCAACACGACAAGGTAAATTTGCAGGTCCGCGTGATACGTCGCCGTCACCATAGCCGTTTTTTGCACGCCCGCAAAATACACCCGTTTGACAACCTTGCCGCTTTTTCCGAGCGGAATTTCCTCCGGGCTGAACAGCATTTCGACCGGCAGGTCGAGCAATTCCTTGCGGTTGACGTCAAAGAACGCGCAGATCGCCTCGTTCAGTTCCTTGATCAGAAAATCTTCTGTCACCGCAGCGATTCCGTTGGGCGTCCGCTCGATAATCACATTGGACAGCGATTCGGCCTTGGCCTGCATATACGGCATGCACATGTACAGCTCCGCCTTGCCGTCCAGCACCGCCTTGGCCTTGTCCCGGCAGCTGGAATAGCCGCAGGCTCCGCAGTTCAGCTCATCCTCGCGCGAGTATTTCCCGAATTTTTCAAGCACGGCCGCGATCTCTTCCTCGGCATAGCGGACAGGCGTTTTCTTCTTGTTGCGGAACGTTTTGGCGAGAAGCCCCGGCCCGGGAGCGGGCAGCCCGCCGGCCATGTCCTTGCGGCTCCGGTGCGCATAGATCCGGCTCTGCTTTTCCAGCAGGTCGAAGCGGTCGCCCGAAACCGGGCCGTTGACGCAGCTGCCGCTGCAGGCGCTGAGCTCCAGGAAATAGTCGCCGGTTTTCGCGTGCAGGTTTTTCAAAACGGACATGCACAACTCGACGCCGGAAAGGGCGCGGTACGGGTAAACCTTCTCCTCCCGGAAAAAGGTAGTCTCGATGATCCCTCCCTCCACCGGATAGACCCGGGCCTGGCCGGTTTGTCCCTGCGTTTTGGAAGGAGCAGTCTCGACCGCACGGCTCTTCCCCGAGGGACTTAACAGGGCGACTTCGTCGAAGGTCAAGACGGCGTCCACGTGGCCGGGCTGGTCCAGCACTTCCTTTTTCTTGGCGAAGCAGGGGCCGATAAACACCACTTTGACTTCCGGATCGCGCTGCTTCAGCAATTTTCCGTGGGCCATCATGGGGGAATCGACCGCGGCCAGATGCTCGATGAGGGCGGGAAATTGTTTTTCGATCAGCTCGACGATAACCGGACAAGCCGTTGTAATGAGCTTTCCGCGCTCACGGTACTGCTCATAGTAAAGCCGGGAGACCGCGCCGGCCGCTTCCGCCGTCTCGCGGACTTCCGAAAACCCGAGCGCGAAGAGCCTTTCCCGCAGCTCATCCGGGTTTTCAAAATAACCGACAAACGAAGGCGCCAGACTGACCGTCACCTTCTCGTAGCGGTCGAGCAGAAACTGCACCCGCCGCACATCGCTTTCCATTGTCATCGCCTTTTGCGGGCATTCCAGAATGCAGTGGCCGCAGTGCACGCACTCGTCCGATACTTTCGCCTGATTGTTCCGGAATTCGATCGCTTTCACCGGGCAGCTGCGAATGCAGCGGTAGCAATTCTTGCAGTTGGCCGCCGAGGATTGGATAAAACTCATGGCCGGACCGCCTCCGCCACGCGGCTGGCGAAAAACTGTCCGGCTTCCTCCGGGCTGACGGACACGCAAGGACCATCGTCCAGACGCACCGAAACGGGATGCTGGCAGTTGCCCGCGCAAAAATTGGCTTGAAGCTCCACGGCATCCTCCAGCCGGTATTCTTCGATCGCTTTCTTGAATTCCTGTATGACACGGTAGGACCCGCGAAGATGGCACGAGCTTCCTACGCAAACCGAGATGATCATGCGATTCCCTTCCTTTATACCGGATTGGGTCATTCATTCAGTATAGCACCCCGTCCGGGAAGGAAATGTGAACCGCTTCACAATTGAAGCGCTGACGGAACAATAGATGCGATACGGAAACAAGAGAAGCGTTGCAGAATCAAACAAAAAACCAGTGTCCGCCGTCCGGCGAACGCTGGTCTTCCCTTTCCAAAGCGGCTTACTTCTGGCTGGCTTCGATGGCCTGCCCAAGATCGGCCAGTATGTCCTGGATCGATTCCGTACCGATCGACAGCCGCACCAGACCGGGCGTTACGCCGGCCGCAAGCTGTTCCTCTTCCCCCAGCTGCTGGTGCGTGGTGCTCGCCGGATGAATGATCAGCGACTTGGAATCGCCGACGTTGGCCAGATGGGAGAACAGCTTTACGTTCTCGATCACTTTCCGCCCGGCGGCGGCGCCGCCCTTGATCTCGAAGGTCAGAATGGCTCCCTGCCCCCTTGGCAGGTATTTCTTCGCAAGCTCGTAAGACGGATGGGATTCCAGCCCGGCATAGCTGACCCATTCCACGGCCTCGTGCGCTTCCAGGTACTTCGCCACCTTCAGGGCGTTTTCGCTGTGGCGCTCCATGCGCAGGTGCAGCGTTTCCAGTCCCTGCAGCAGAAGGAACGAGTTGAACGGCGAGATGGCCGCGCCCAGGTCGCGAAGCAGCTGCACGCGGGCTTTGATGATGTAGGCGACCGGCCCGACCGCCTGGGTGTAGACCACGCCGTGGTAGCTCGGGTCCGGTTCGGTCAGTCCCGGGTATTTCCCGCCGGCGGTCCAGTCGAATTTGCCGCTGTCGACGATGACGCCGCCGATGGAGGTTCCGTGCCCTCCGATAAATTTTGTGGCGGAGTGAACGACGATATCGGCTCCATGCTCGATCGGACGCAGCAGGTACGGGCTCGGGAACGTATTGTCGACGATCAGCGGAATCCCGTGCTCATGCGCGATGGCCGCCACCGCCTCGATGTCCAGCACGTCGCCTTTCGGATTTCCGATCGTTTCCGCATACAGCGCTTTGGTTTTGCCGGTGATCGCCTTGCGGAAGTTTTCCGGGTCGGACGAATCGACGAACTTCACGGTAAGGCCAAGCTTCGGCAGCGTGGTCGAAAACAGATTATAAGTGCCGCCATACAAAGTGGTCGAAGACACAATTTCATCGCCGGCTCCGGCAATGTTGAGCAGGGAATATGTAATCGCCGCCTGCCCGGACGCGGTAGCAAGCGCCCCCGCCCCGCCCTCCAGCGCGGCCACGCGCTTCTCGAACACGTCCGTCGTCGGATTCATCAGCCGGGTGTAGATATTTCCGAACTCCTTCAAGGCGAACAGATCGGCCGCGTGATCGGCGTCGCGAAAGCCGTAGGAAGTCGTCTGGTACAGCGGAACAGCCCGGGAAAAGGTAGTCGGATCGATCTCCTGGCCGGCGTGGACGGCCAGCGTTTCAAACTGCAGCTTTTTCTCTTCGGACATGGGGAAGACCTCCCTGTAAGGTTTGTATTATTCCAAGTAATTCAATCGGTTAATTGTAACTATAATAACAATTCCATTTTTCCCCGTCAATCCTTTAGCAGACCAAATTCTTGTTCGAACTCTGTTTTGCTGCCGCGGTAAACGTTGAGGTCGACATAAGCATCGATTCCCTCTACTCTTCCCCGGTTGCCGTACTGCCAAAGAGACCATTCTTTATCCGGCAAAGAAGGCGGTTTCAAAATGTCGCGGATCCAGATGAGGTTTTCGGCGAAATGTCCTTCCACATACCGGTCGTAAGTTGCATGCGTGGCGTAAATGACCGGTTTTTTGCCGTAATGCTCCTCCAGCTTGTCCATCATCCGGCCCATTTCCATTCGTACGGTTTCAGGGTCGTGGTCCAGGGTGATCTCCAGGTCAATTGCCGGCGGCATGGCATGGTCCTCGGCGGGCACCGTCCCGATAAAATAGTCGGCCTGGGTCAATCCCGGGCTGCGCATGGAGAAAAAGTGATAGGCGCCCACGGCAAACCCGTGCGCCTGCGCGTTGGCCCAATTGTCCGCAAAGGTATCGTCGGTATAGTCGTGACCTTCGGTCGCTTTCATATAAACAAAGGAATACGGCCCCTGCTCCAGCGTTTCCCAGCGGATGTCCCCTTGATAATGCGAGACGTCAAGCCCTTTGACATCGTATTTGGCGGCAAAAAGCGCGTTATGCCAGATGATGCCTTTGTACTCCAGGACCGCCAGACCAACCAGCAGCACTGCGCTGGAGGGCAATATGATTTTCCAATGTTTCTTCAGCCGCTATTCTCCTCTCTGCTTTCCGGCTTGATGGTACCGGCGATGCTTTTCGCCATAACTCGACTATTTCATTTTCCACTTTATCTGTCAATATGGAAACAGAGCCGGACCGGCCGACGCGTACCGCATACGCCGCACAAAAAAACGCCGCCCGGCTTCCGGACGGCGGAGATTGGCTTTTGCTATACGTTTTTGGAGCGCAGAATCCGCATGGCGTTCAGTACCGCCAGCAGCGTAACGCCGACATCCGAAAAAACGGCTTCCCACATCGTGGCGATGCCGAACGCGCCGAGTCCAAGAAAAACGGCTTTGACGCCAAGCGCGAACCCGATGTTCTGCCACACGATCACGCGGGTGCGCCGGGCGATTCGGATGGCGGCGGCGATCTTGGAAGGCTCGTCGGTCATGATCACCACATCCGCCGCTTCGATGGCCGCGTCCGAGCCGAGCCCGCCCATGGCGATGCCGACATCGGCCCGCGCCAGAACCGGGGTGTCGTTGATCCCGTCGCCGACAAACGCGATTTTGTCCCGCGGCGCTTTCGCCGCATCCAGCTTTTCGATTTCCTCCACCTTGTTCTGGGGCAGCAGCTCCGCATGAACCTCGTCAATGCCGACCCGCCGGCCTACTTCCGCCGCTACCGCTCTGGCATCGCCCGTCAGCATGACGGTTTTGCGGATGCCCGCCGCTTTCAGCGCACGGACGGCCTCCGCCGCATCCTCTTTAATCTCGTCGGATATGACCAGATAGCCGGCATACGCCCGGTCTACCGCCACGTGAACCACCGTGCCCGAAACGTCCGGCGCCGCAAATCCGTCCGCCTCCCGCCGCATCAGCTTGACGTTGCCGGCCGCCACTTCTTTGCCGTCTACGTTGGCAATGACGCCGTGCCCCGGCACTTCCCGGTAATCCCGGATGTCCGTATCCGCCGGAATGCTGCGATGCCGCCGGATCGATTCCGCAATCGGGTGGCTGGAGTGGGTTTCCGCCGCCGCGGCATACCGGAGCAGGTCTTCCTCGGCGAACCCTCCGGAAGGAAACACGCCGGTGACGCGAAATACCCCTTTGGTCAGCGTCCCCGTTTTATCAAAAACGACGTACTTGACATTGTTCAACGCTTCCAGGTAATTGCTTCCCTTGACCAAAATGCCGTTTCTCGAGGCGGCCCCGATCCCGCCGAAAAAGCTGAGCGGAATGGACACCACGAGCGCGCAGGGACAGGAAATGACCAGAAAGATCAGCGCCCGGTAGATCCAGTCGGAGAACGCCGCGCCTTGCAGCACAAGCGGAGGAACGAAAGCCAAAAGGACGGCGACGAGCACGACCGCCGGCGTATAGTACCTGGCGAATTTGGTAATGAAATTTTCGGTCGGCGCCTTCTTGCTGCTGGCGTTTTGCACCAGATCCAGAATCTTGGCGACCGTTGATTCTCCGAACGGCTTGGAAACCTTGACCGTCAAAACGCCGCCGAGGTTAATGAAGCCGCTGAGCGCCTCCGTCCCGGCCTCCGCTCCCCGCGGCACCGATTCCCCCGTTAATGCGGAAGTGTCAAAGGACGATTTACCGTCGGTGACGACGCCGTCGAGCGGAACGCGTTCGCCCGGCTTCACGACGATCAGGTCGCCCGGCCGAACCTGTTCCGGGGAGACGCGCGTTTCCCCGCCTTCCGCCAGCAAATTGGCATATTCCGGCCGGATGTCCATAAGCGCGGCGATCGACTTGCGGGACCGGTTGACGGCAATCCCTTGAAACAGCTCGCCGACCTGATAGAACAGCATAACGGCAACCCCTTCGGGGTACTGCCCGACCGCAAACGCACCGACCGTCGCAAGCGCCATCAGGAAGTGCTCGTCAAAAACCCGTCCGCCGAAAAGATTGCGTACGGCCCGGTACACAATGTCGGCGCCCACCGTCAAATAAGCGGCAATGTACAGCAAAAGGGCGGGAACGTCGCCGACCGGCGCAAACAGCGCCGCCCCCAGCAGAACGGCCCCGGCGGCCAGCCGGGCGATCAGCCGCCTGGTTTCCCCGGCCCCGTGCTCATGTCCATGCTCGTGCTCATGTCCATGTTCATGTTCCTGCTCGTGCTCATGCGCTTCTCCGGCGTGACCATGAGCATGCTTTTCTTTTGCTCCCGCCGCGCCCTGATCCGTTATCTTAATATGAGGCTCCAGCGAGCGAACCTTCTTCGCCGCCTCGGCGACCACCTCGTCCTCATGCGCCCGGTCCGTTTCAAGCGTCAGGGTACGGCTGACGTAGTTGACGCTGCACGAAGCGACGCCTGGGATTTTCTTCACCCCGTTCTCAATCTTCATGGCGCAATTTGCGCAGTCCAATCCTTCCAACAGCAGTTCCCGTTTGACAACATTGGCTGATGCTCCCATTCCGATCCCTCTTTCCCGGCTCTCACATATGAATACATATTCATATATTACTTATCGTTATTATATGCCGTACTGAGAATCAGTGTCAATGGATGAATAAGAAAAGACGCCTTGCAGGCGTCCCGGAAAACCTCTTATCCATGAGTAATGTGCTGGTGCGTCTGCAGGAAGATTTGCTCGACATGGGCGTCTTCCAGGGAGTAAAACACCGTCTTGCCCGCTTTCCGGCGCTTTACGATGCGCAGGTTGCGCAGGTAGCGCAGCTGATGGGAAACCGCAGACTGGTTCATGTCCAGAAGCTGGGTTAAATCGTGCACGCAAAGCTCCTGCCGGGAAAGCGCGTAAATCAGCTTGATCCGGGTCGGATCACCCAACGCTTTAAACAGGTCCGCCATTTTCGAGGCGGTGTCGTCGTCGATCAAAAAAGCCGGCTCCTCCCCCGCCCCGTTTCCGCAGCACGTTTCCTCGCATTCGTCCAAAGCCGCTTGCGTTTGCTCCGTCATCGGCTTCCGCTCCTTCTTCGTCTCTCGTATCCCGCCCGTCATTGGCCCAGCTCGGAAAGGCCGGCAGAGATCCACTTCTCGGCGTACTTCTCGTTGGCCCATTGGACCATCACCAGGGATTCGCCCGGCAATTTACCGACCCGCAGCAGCGGGTTCGGGTCGGTGTCCGCGCTTGCGGTCACCGGATAGATTTCAATATCGTCCGCGGTAAAGACGGTAAGCATATCGGCAAAGGGCGAGGCGACCGCATCCAACGCTTCCGGCTGCAAGCGCACAATCTCCTCCCATGGCCGGTCCAGCTTATCCTTGTTGACCAGCGTATCGGACAGCTCCGCTTCGATTTCGACCAGCGAAACCCCGCCCGGGGTGCCCGGCGTCCTCATCGTCCCGTTCACCGTGGCTTCCACGGCGGCCGACCACTTGCCCTGCTTGCGAACCAGCGTCCAGTCGCGGGAAGCGACCGTTCCGTTCGTCAGCTCGCTCAGGTTAACGCTTGCGGTCCCCGGCTCCGCGCCGGCGGCATAATCCTTCAGATCGACGGTCCAGAGCTGCGGCTTCTGGGCGCCGTCGCTTTCGACTTCAATGGACAAATAGCGGTTCCCGGCGTAAAGCAGCCGTTCCGACCGGTCGGCTTCGGGATTTGTCTTTCCTTCCGGCGTTTCGGTCTTCCCGTCCGTTTTCTTGGCGTTCACCTGTCGTATCTTCAACCGGCCTCCTTCGCCGGCTTCGTCCGTTTCCAGACGCCAGAACTGCTGCCCGTAGGGAATCAGTACGCCGCTTCCTTCGGCGATCTTCTGCATCCGCCCGTCCTGCTGTGCGAACAGCAGCGTCCGGTACTGCGAGCTGCCGGCGGCGCTTTCGCTGCGCAGCCCCAGCAATAATACCGAGCGGATTTCCTGCGGCTGAACGGTCGCGGCCGCCGAATCCTTCAATGGACCGGCAGCGGATTCGCTCGCCAGCTGCGGTTTATCCGCCGCGCGGAACGGAAGAAACAGACCGGCCGCAAGCAGCAGCGCCATAAAGCAGGCGGCGGCCGCAAGCGGAAAATACCTGCGCCGCGGAGCCGGCTTTGCGTCCAGGCCGCGCATGATGCGGCCCCTCAGCTCCGGGGAAAAGCCTTTTTGAGGAAAAGGGTTCTGAGCAAGCTCCCGGATCCAGTCGCGATCTTCACTGTTCATGGGATTCGCCCTCCTTCATTTTGTTCATTTTGGCCCGCGCATGAAACAGGCGCGACTTGACGGCGCCTTCGGAAATCTTCAGCAGCGCCGCGATTTCCTTCATGGAAAGCTGGTGATGGCCGAACAGGATCAGCACTTCCCGGTCCTTCGGAGGCAATTGCAGCACCCGGTCCCAAATGTCCGTAAGGGCCATTTGGCCAAGCGCCTGCTCTTCCGCGGAGCCGTCGCAGCGGTCGGGCTCCACCGTATCGCGAAGCGTCACCTTGCGGAAGAACGCCGACCGCCGGTAATCCGAGGCGGTGTTTCGCGTAATCGTCAACAGCCAGGCTTTCACGGAGCCTTCCTTGCGAAGCGTAAACAGCCCGCGGTAAGCTTTCAAGAATACGTCCTGGGTAATATCGTCCGCCAAATCTCTCTTTCGGGTAATGCTGAAAGCATAATTCCAGACATCATTTCCGTATGAGGCCATCAAATCGGCAATAATGGTCTTCCGATCGTCGCTGTCCGCGATCGTTTTCAAGTATTCCCATTCCACCCGGATGTTCAACCCCTTGCTCCTCTATATAAAAAGACGCGACACCGCGCCGATAAGTTCGCTATGTATAAAAAATATCTTTGATCTCCTATAGTTATACCATAAAACGGCACGCTCCCGCGAGAATCTTCCTTTTTTTCATTTCCGGGTCAGCTTGTCCCCGGTTTCGGCAGCTTTCGCGTTCTTTTGCGGATTTCCGCCACAATCAGCGTCAGGAGCGGAATGACAACCTGAAAAGGAAACGCATAATATTTGTAGATTTTTTCGGCGAAAATCATCATATCCATCATGCTTTCAAACACAAATACGGCCATATAAACCATAATCAGGCCGGTGTGCAGAACGGTGACCCGGTAATCTTTGAGGTTAAAAAGGTGGGCAAGGCCCTTGCAAACAAACAGGAGGCACAGCCCGCCTTTTATGAACACGCCGAATACGAAAACAGCGGCGGACGAGCCTTCTATCCGTTCCAGAAAATCCGCAACCGTAATCCGGCTGACAGCCGCATAGGACGGAAAATACAGCTCGGCCACACCGTTGGAGCCCATGAGTAGAACGTTCCGGACGGTCGTCAACAGGATCATAGCTCCGGCTATCCAGAGCGAGTGATACAGAACGCGGCCGACCGACTTCCTTTTTGCCAAACCGGGCATAACGCCCACAAACACAACGACTTCGGCAAAAGGGAACGCGAACGTCGAAGAGGCGGCACGCCAAACGGGCGGCCATCCGCCATCCAGCAGCGGCAGCAGAAAGTGATACTCCGCCTTGGTGGTGGACAGAGCCATAACCACCGCGGCGCTGGCAAACGTAAGGATTAGCAGAATGCGGGCCACACGCCCGAACACTTCGATTCCCGCATGAGCGCCCCATATGCAAAGCAATCCCACCCCCAGCATGGGCATGATCATCGGCGTCTCGGGAAGCGCAACGCTGTTGGAAAATTCCCCGAAGTTCCGCAGCACAAGCGAGCCCATATTATGGACGTAAAGCAAATAAGCCACCGTGATCGTCCTTCCGGCAATTTTGCCGTATACCGCGTCCAGGATGGCGAATATGGTTTGATCCGGGTACAGCTTGGTCAACCGGACATATAACGCCATGACCGGAACTGTTAGCGCAAGCGCCAGAAGAATCGCCACCCAGGAGGCGTTTTTGGCCTCTCCTGCCGAACCAAAAAAGAGCGAGGTTCCGAAATAAAACATCACCAGTAAGGAAATCGCGTGACTGTTCGCCAATTTTTCTCTTTGCATAGGCTCCCCCGCCGTCTCAGGAATGGATACCGAACAGCTGAATAACAACAAACTCGATCGACTCGTTCGGGCTCGGAACAGGCCATTTCATCGCCACTGCCAGTGCTCCCGCAAGGGAGACCGCCCACAAGACGGAAACCGCCCAGCCTTCTTTTTTAAAGCCGTTCCGATAAAGCGGAACTTGGTTGAACAAGAGGAGCAGTGTGTAGGCGAGCAGAATGACCGCGACCATTCTACTCGTTCAGGCGGAGAGGACGGTAACTCTTGCCGCTTCCTTTGATCCTTATTTTGCAGGTCAATTCAACGCCCATGGTTTTAAACTCCTCCTGCCAGTCGTCTTTCAGTTTTTTCCAGTAGGCAGGTTTCCGTTCGTGAAACTTCTCGCCGAATCCGAACGCATCCGCACCGTATTCCCGCTGAAGCTTGCGGACGACCGACTCCATTTGTTCCACCACCTGCTTTTGCGCTTGCCGTTCAATTTTGATTCGGCCGTCGGGACGGGCGAACTCCACACTCTCCAGCAACTCGTCCAGCGTTACGACCATCTCGACCTCTACCTGCATAACCGGCCTCCCGTTTTTTTGCAGCGGCTTCATTTTGCTCTTCGCATCATTGATTTCCATGGTGTACGCCGGTTTGCCTTCCTCCGATTTGACCACCAGCGTCCCCCCCTTAAGCTGGTTTGTGATCATTCGCAAAAACTTCGTTTCGTCCCCGGTAAGCTGACCGACCAAACGATCTTTCCGGAAAATAGCCGTCCCCGTAACAACCTCCGTTTTTTCATTATTTTCCACTTCTCGGGTAAGTACAATCGGCATCACGGCGGAGGTTCCCTTGCGGCCCAAGCGGGAAACAAAATAGCCGATTTGCGTATCGGGAGCGGAGCTGATGCTGCGCTGCTCGCGAGCGGTAGCCGCCAGCTCGTAGGAAATGATGGGACTGGTGGTGCTCGTCACTTCGAGAATCTCTTTAGCGGTTTCCATGTTGGAAAGGTAAACCGAAATATCCAGACGTGTCTCGGTGTCGCGCACATACCAGTCCACCATCGGCGTAATGCCTTCGCTGGCGAGCGTTTTGCTCAGAATGATCGCTTTGGCATGGCTCCAATACAGCCTTTTACCGGTATTGGAAATCATCTTTCGGACGGCTTCAAAAATGGTGTCCGCCTCCTGGCTGACCAGCTTGGACCTCGTCTGCGCTTGCATCCCGCCCCCCTGGGTATCAATCAGCTCCACCGTCAAAATCAGCTTGCCTGTGCGGGGGTTCCGGTCGAGCGCGCTTCCGGCCACAATGGCCATATCATCGATTTCCCGGTAATTCCAGCATCCCTCCAGCAATAAGACCAAAAGCAGCAGCGTCAAAACACCCGCCCTTCTTCTCACTTCGTCCTCCGCTTGGGAACGTTGATGCGTTTGCGGTCGCGCGTACGGACGAACGACGGGAGCTCCCGCATGTTCCAGAAAGGAGCCCGGATCGCGGAATCCTTGATGTCTTGCGGATTAATCGTCCCGACCCCATACATATAATCAACTCCAAAGGAACGAAGGCTTTCCAGATGGATCAGCAGCCCGATCATCCCGAATACATACCCGTACAGCCCCAGCAAGGAGGAAAGCAAGAGAAGACAGAACCGAACAAAGATGGCCGAGCTGGTCAGCCGGACATTGAGCAGCGCTGTGATCCCCGTTAACCCGACGACGATAACCATCGGCGAACTGACGATGCGCGCCTCCACCGCGGCCTGGCCCAAAACGAGAGCGCCGACGATGCTGACCGCCTGGCCGATCGGCGACGGCATGCGCGTGCTGGCTTCCCGCAGGAGTTCAAAAATAACGAGCATCAGGATGGCCTCGACTACAGTGGGAAACGGAACCGCCTGGCGGGACATGGAGATGCTGAGCAGCAGGGGCGTTGGCACCATTTCCTGGTTGAACGTTACCAGAGAAACGTACAACGCCGGGATGCTGATCGACAGGAAAACCGCCAATATCCTGAGCATCCGGTTGATGGAGCTGAACAAATAATTGACATAGTAGTCTTCGCTGACATGGAAATTTTCTATAAAGACATAAGGCACGGTTAAAACAGACGGGCTGCCTTCCACAAATATCGCTATACGTCCCTCCAGCAGCTTCCCCGCAATGACATCGGGTCTTTCCGAACTGCCCACGAGGTCCAAAGGAGAATACGGCTCGTCCTTGATCAGCTCCTGGATGTACCCGGAATCGAGCACACCGTCGATTTTGATTTTGTCCAACCGCTGATACAGCTCGTTCAGGATTTTCTCGGGGGCGAGGGTTTCCAGGTAACAGATGCATAACCGGGTACGGGTGCGGGTGCCGATTTCGCGAAAGCGGAATTTGAGGTCGGGCTCCTGAATTTTCCGGCGGAGAAGCGTCAGGTTGATCAGAAGCGCCTCTGTGAAACCTTCCTTTGGCCCTTTTATCACCCTCTCGGACTCCGGATTTTCCACTGGACGGGTGTGCCAGCGCCTGGTGTTTATGATCAAAGCGCCCGGACCGTCGGTAAGCAGAATGGTGCACCCGCTTACAAGCTGGGTAACCAGCTCCTGAACATCCTTTGTCTCTTTGACCTCCGAGGCATACAGAATTTTCTTGCGCAAAATTTCCATCCGGTCCGCGGGTGCGTCCGGAATTTGCTCCGCCAAAACGATCGGCCGGACGATCGATTCCTCGATCGTGCGCTGCTCGATCATCGTATCGATATACAGCAGGGTGCAGGCAATCCCCTGCTGGCTGTGCGGTTCCACGTTGCGGGCAATCAGCGTTTCATCATTCTTGAAAATGGTCGACTGAAACAGCTTCAGCTTTTCCTCCAGGGTGGCGGGCAGCGGAGGAAAAGAGGGCACCTCGCCCGCAATCGGTTCTTGCTGGGTAGCGCCTTTTGTTTTGAACACGGAGCTTCCTCCTTTCGCGAATTGGCGGCTTTTCCATTATTCCCTGATTGTTCCCTTTTCCGGCGGTTCTCATGCCGGATCTGCCTCTCCGGCTTCGGAACCAATAAAAAAACACCGCTCCTGTGAGGAGCGGTGTCCGGACTTCATGATTGTGGCGCATTGAAAATCAGGCGGTCGTTTCCCGTTTGCCCAGCTCGGCGTCGAGAATCAGCAGCGCATTTCCGTCGTTGCCGATGCGGCGCAGGCGTTGGACAAGGGTATCAAAGGTCGACTCTTCCTCCACTTGTTCTTCAATGAACCATTTCAAAAACTGGATGGTAGCGTGCTCGCGCTCGTTCAGCGCGATGTCGGAAATTTCGTAAAACCGTTTGGTCACCACTTGCTCATGCGCATAGGCATGCTCAAATGCTTCCAGAACGGATTTCACCTCACGTTCAGGCGATTCAAAGCCGGTAATTTTCGGCCGTTTGCCCAGGTCGGTCAGAAATTTGAAGATTTTCATGCCATGCGTCTTCTCTTCCTCGGCCTGCTTGATGAAATAGTGCGAAAATCCGTCCCAGCTCTCCGATGCGCAATAGGCGGCCAGCGCCAGATAGGCGTGTTCGGAATAGAACTCAAAGTTCATTTGGGCGTTCAGTTTTTCAAAAAGTTCTTCGGTAAGCATAGGTTCCACCATCCTTTTTATAATAATTTGGCTCTATGTATCGGCAGTTCCGTGATGTTCTCGGCTTAGTTCCTTATACCCCGATTGGGCTTTCGGCAAACAGGAGTACCGGAGAATCAAGCGGCAAAGCCGCGCTGGAGACAGCCAGTGCCGTGCGGATCAGGCCATCCACTCCAGCTGACGCCCGCCGATCACATGAAAATGCAGATGCTTGACGGATTGCTGTCCATGCTCGCCGATGTTGCTGATCACCCGGAAGCCGCTTTCGGCGACGCCGGTCGTCTCGGCGACCTTGCGAATGGCCGTATAAATCCGGCCCAGCAGCGCAGCGTCCGCTTCCGTCAATTCCATAACGGACGCGACGTGTTTCTTAGGGATTACCAGGACGTGCACCGGCGCAAGCGGCTGGATATCCTGAAACGCCAGCACCTCGTCGTCCTCGTAAACCTTGGTGGACGGCAGTTCACCGTCCCGGATCTTGCAAAACAGGCAATCCATGTTGCCGCACTTCCTTTCCGGCAGGCTTATTTGTAATTACGCCAGTTCATGCCGCTGTTCTCCAGCAGATGGGCAAAATCGTTGTCAAGTCTTTCCTGCTCGGCCTTGCGGGCCGCTTCCGCCTTGGCGCGCTCTTCCTCCTTGCGCTTTCCTTCCTCGGCCCGGAGCTCGCTTGCCTGCTCCTTCAGCTTGTTCAGGGTATCCTCCGAAAGCAAATCCTTCAAGGTTGCGGGCCGATCGGCGGCCGGTTTGGCAGGCCCGGCGGGTTTCTTTTTCTTTGCCACGTCGATCACCTCGATTTTCTCCATTATTATACCAAAGAAACAGCCCCGCAACCAGATTGTTCCCGGCCTCCTGAACCGGGAGCGGTTGCGCAACCCGAACCTATAAAAACCGGCGGAAAGTTTCCGCCGGTTTCTTGCGATGCGTATAGAGACAGCCTGGGCCAAATGGCCCGTCAAATTTGCAGCAGCATCAGGATAATGGACGATAAGCTGAAGCAGACGCTGACGAGGAACAGCACCATGACCACCTGCTTCGGATTCAGTCCGGTGCGCAGCAGCCGGTAATGAGCCTGGCTGGCGTCCGCTACATAAATGGGTTTGCCTTGGCGCATCCGGCGGATGACCACGAACAGGTTGTCGAAAATCGGCACGCCGAGCGCCAGAATCGGAATGAACAAGGAAAGCACCGTCGCCTGCTTGAATGCGCCGTCCAGGGCGATGACCGCAAGGATAAAGCCGAGGAACGTCGCGCCCGCGTCGCCCATAAAAATCTTGGCCGGCGGTTTGTTGAAGCGCAGGTAGGCAAGCGCGGCGCCGACGAGAATAATGGCCAGCACGGCCGAATTGCTCTGTCCCATGGCGACAGCGACAATAAACAGGGTGGCGGCCGAAATGGCCGACAGCCCGCCCGCAAGCCCGTCCATGCCGTCGGAGAAATTAATGACCGTCGTCACGCCGAAAATCCACACCACCGTCAGCAAAAATTGCAGCAACTCCGGAAGATTGACGAAGGCGCCCGTGACCGGATTGTAAAAGCCCTCAAAGGTAATGCCGGAGAAGTACACCAAAGCGGCAGCGGAAACCTGAACCAGCATTTTGGGAAGCGCGGGAAAATCCTTGCCGTGCGTTTTGAACCAGTCGTCCACCGTTCCAATCAGCAAAAGCAGCAGTCCCCCGCCAAGCACCGCGGCGGTCTGAACCGAAAGCTCTTGAGAAAAAATCAGATAGGCGACGGAAAATCCGATAAAAATGGCATAGCTTGCCGTCAGCGGGATCGGTTCGCGGTGAATTTTGCGCTCCTGGTCCTTGCGCGGCTTATCCAGAAAATCCAGCCGGAACGCCAGCTTCCCAAGCGGCGGAATCAGCAGGTAAACAATGGCGAAAGAGACGGCGAATGCAAGCAAATAAGAATACAAAATCGGGATCATCTCCATATGAGTGCGGTTGCTATGTAAAAATACACCACATTCATTATAGGGAGAATCCCGAACCTTGTCGATACAATTTGCGGCCGTATTCGTTAAATTTCCGCTACGATCACGCTGCCGGAGCGCAAGGAATCCGCCACCCGGATAAGCCGCTGGTTGGCCGAGCCCCGGAACGGCAGCCGGAGGCTGCGGCGCTCCCGCTCGTACCGGCCGTCCACCAGAACATCCGTCTGCCGCAGCAGCTCCAGCCGGTCGGGGCGTCTGCGCGAGCCGGCCAGCAGCGCTTCATACGTGTAGCCGGTGTACGTCATGACATGAAGCCCGGCTTCCCGGACGGACCTCGCCAGACGGGCAAACCCGTCCGCCTGCTCAAACGGATCGCCTCCGCTCAGCGTGACGCCGTCGAGCAGCGGATTGGCCCGCACCATGGCCATGATTTCATCGATCCCCATGAGGCTTCCGCCGTCAAAGGTGTGAGACTCCGGGTTATGGCAGCCCGGGCATTGATGAGGGCAGCCTTGGGCAAACACGACCAGCCGGAGGCCGGGACCGTCCACAATCGAGTCCTGGACGATTCCGGCGACTCGCAGGACGGTTTGACCGCTTCGGCTTCCGGCCGGGAAGCCGGTTTCCGCTTCCCGTACGGGGCAAGCGACCGCTTGCCCGCCTCCGGCCCGCCCCGGAGGAACCGGCTTGTCCAAAACGGAAGAAAGCGGATTAAGCATGCTTCACCCGGTCCCTTTCCTCCGCCTTTTTGGCGTCGTTAAACCGGTCCAGCGTTCCGACCAGGTAGCCGGTGATGCGGCGGATGCGCTCAAACCTCGGCTTCCCATCGGCTTCCGTCCGCCCGCAGCCCGGGCATTCGTCGTCGATGATGCCGCTGTAGCCGCAAACCGGATCGCGGTCGACGGGGTGATTGAGCGAGCCGTAGCCGATTCCGGCTTCCTTCATCGCGCGCACGATTTTCTCGAAAGCGGCCAGGTTGCGGGTCGGGTCTCCGTCCAGCTCTACATAAGTGATATGACCGCCGTTGGTCATCTCGTGATAAGGCGCTTCGATTGCTATTTTTTCAAAAGCCGTTACCTTGTGATAAACCGGGACGTGAAAACCGTTTGTATAATACTCCCGGTCTGTGACACCTTCGATCGTTCCGAAAAGCCTGCGGTCCATCTTGACGAACCGGCCCGCCGTTCCTTCCGCCGGAGTGGCGATCAGCGCGAAGTTCATCCGGCGCTCCTCCGTTTCCCGGTCCATGCGGTTTCGCATATGACCCACAATCCGTTGGCCCAAAGCGCGCGCTTCTTCGGATTCTCCGTGATGAACGCCGATCAGCGCTTTCAGGCATTCGGCCAGGCCGATAAAGCCGATCGACAGGCTTCCGTGCTTCAGCACCTCGCGCAGCGTATCCTCGGGCCCCAGGTTCTCCGACCCGAGCCAGATGCCTTGGCCCATCAGGAAAGGAAAGTTTTTCACCTTTTTCGCGGCCTGAATCTCGTACCGTTCCAGCAACTGATTGACAACCAGGTCGAGCGACTGGTCCAGATCCGCAAAAAAGCCGTTGATGTCTCCCCTGTTTTTCAGCGCCAGCCGCGGCAGATTGACGGTGGTAAAGCTGAGGTTGCCCCGTCCGTGCGTAATTTCGTTCTCCGGATCGTATACGTTGCCGATCACCCGGGTACGGCAGCCCATATAAGCGATTTCCGTCTCCGGCCGGCCTTCTTTATAGTATTGCAGGTTAAACGGCGCATCGAGAAACGAGAAGTTCGGGAACAGCCGCTTGGCGCTGACCCTGCAGGCCAGCTGGAACAACGGGTAATTGGGGTCGCCGGCAGAATAATTGACGCCTTCCTTGACGCGGAAAATCTGGATCGGGAAAATCGGAGTTTCCCCGTTGCCAAGCCCCGCTTCGGTGGCAAGCAGCAGGCTTTC
Source organism: Gorillibacterium sp. sgz306347 (assembly GCF_059735245.1). Lineage (NCBI taxonomy): Bacteria > Bacillati > Bacillota > Bacilli > Caryophanales > Paenibacillaceae > Gorillibacterium > Gorillibacterium sp. sgz306347. The sequence continues at coordinate 66,925 of NZ_JCAPET010000022.1, read as the reverse complement.
CATCACCAGCTGGCCTTCCGGGCTCGTATCCGTTCCGTAATTGATCGAGCTGAACGGAATTTGCGCTCCCGCGCGGCTGTGCATCGTGTTCAGGTTGTGAATAAACGCCTCCATCGCCTGGTACGTGCTGCGCTTCGTTTCCGCTTCCGCGTTCTCCAGCGCGAACCGCTGCGCCCGCTCGCTGACCGCACGGTCGCCGGTCAGCCTGGCCAGCGCCTTCAGCTCCGCTTCGGCATGCGCTTTGTCGCGCGCAAGACGGGGCTGCATCTCTTTTTCGGCGAGCTCGGCGATCAGTGCCGTAACGGCGCCCGTCAGCTTCGCGTCCGCCCCGTGCAGCAGCTCCAGCGCTTTAATCAGATGAGTGCGATAATGGCGGATATATGTTTTGGCGACGCCGGGGGCCATTCCGTAATCGAAGGATGGGATGCTTTGGCCGCCGTGCTGATCGTTCTGATTGGATTGAATCGCGATGCAGGCGAGGGCCGCATAGCTTTGGATGTCATTCGGCTCCCGCAATTCCCCGTGACCGGTTCCGAATCCGCCTTTAAACAGCTTGCCGATATCAATCTGGCAGCAGGTTGTGGTCAACGTCAAAAAATCCAGATCGTGAATATGAATGTCGCCTTCTTTGTGCCTGGCGGCGTGCTCCGGCTTCAACACAAACAATTCGTAAAACTGCTTCGCTCCCTCGGAGCCGTATTTCAGCATGGTTCCCATTGCCGTGTTGCCGTCGATGTTTGCGTTCTCACGCTTCAGGTCGCTGGCTTCCGCCTCGCGGTAGGTCAAGTCCTCATATACCTTCATGAGCCGGTTGCTCATTTCCCGCGCCCGGGTGCGCTCCGCCCGGTAAAGAATATAGGCTTTGGAGGTTCCCATCAGACCGGCCTTCATCAGGACCCGTTCTACCGTATCCTGAATCTCCTCCACCGGAGGAACCGGATGCTCGGATTCCCGTTTGCCCAGCTCGGCGGCCACCTGCTCGGCCAGCCGGCAGGATTCTTCATAGCCGGCCTCGCCGGTGGCGGAGGAAGCCTTCCAAATGGCTTGTCCGATCTTTTCAACAGCGAATGGGGCTTCCCGGCCGTCTCGTTTGCGAATCTTTGTGATCATATCAGCGCATCCCTTCCAAATATATCGTTCGGTTCAGTAGAAGCGGCTGCAAAAAAAAGGGAGCGCAAAGAGAGAGCCGCTTTCCATACGAAAGCGTGCCGGTCTTTGAATGGCTCCCTGTCCTCGCAGGGTCCTTCTTCCAGGCGGCGGGGCAGGTCTCCTGGCTTTGGCCTCGTCATCCCCGGAACGCCTTCCCGGCGCGACGGCCAGTGGCAACTTTATCCGGAGACTCTTCCATTACAGTGGCGGGACCGCACCGGTTTTGCACCGGCTTCCCTATTAAGCGGGCCGGTATCAGTAAACCGGCTTTTGCACCCCTTGCCATACAATATGTAGTTGCAGAGACGACATTACATCAATATATAGTCCAAGTCAATGCTGTTCGCAAAATCTCCCCACTTCGATTTTTTGCCCGGCTCCGGCCGAAAAAGCGGAAAAAGCCGCCCGGAAGCGCTCCCGCGCCCCTTTGCGGCCTTATCGTAAATATGGCAAAGACGTGAACGCATCAAGGCGTCCAAACGGCGTTATGTTTGTCCTTTCCGGTGTATTCGATTCGGGTCGGCGTCAGCTTCAAAATGACATAATCGGGATCGTCCGGGCCGGTGAACCACTTTTCCAGCTCCTTATTCCAAACCTTTTGTCGCAGCGATTCGTCCTTCGTGACCTCCGCTGTCGCTTCGATTTCCAGCAAATCTTTGCTGCCTCCGGCTTCATAACCGGCCAGCAGGCAGGCGTGCGGGTTCTCGCGCAGCTCTTCCACCTTGTGGGTTTTCCGGTCGGTGGCCAAATAAATATCGAGGCCTTCGTGGAAAATAGCCATATAACGGACTTTGGGCTTGTTTCCCTGCTCAATCGTACCGAAAGAGCCGAATTTGTTCTCGGAAAGCGCCCGGCCGATCGCTTGCTCCAGTTCCTGTTTCTCCACTTCCGTTCACTCCTCGTCTGATGGGGTCCACATGGCTGTCCATGCACTACCATTAGTGTACCCTGCGGGTCCGGAAATGAACCTTTTGCCGGGCCGGACGCCATGTCTTGACAAGGAAGAAAGAGGAACCTAAACTTGTGCAGAGTCCCAAAAGGAGGGTACCGGATGGATACGAAAAAAAGCAATTTGAAAGGGCTGGTCGCAGGACTCCTGCTGGCCATTCTGATGTCCGCCATGGACAACACCATCGTGGCGACCGCGATGGGGACTATCGTATCCCAGCTCGGCGGTTATGACCAGTTTGTCTGGGTGACATCGGCTTATTTGGTCACCACCATGGCGGGGATGCCAATCTTCGGCAAGCTTTCGGACATGTATGGCAGAAAGCGGTTCTTTCTGTTCGGACTGATTGTTTTCCTGATCGGGTCGGCTTTGTGCGGCGTGTCCCAAAGCATCGTCCAGCTCAGTCTGGCGCGCGCCTTGCAGGGGATCGGCGGCGGAGCTCTGATGCCGATTGCGTTCACGGTTATCTTCGATGTGTTTCCGCCCGAGCGCCGCGGCAAAATGACCGGCTTGTTCGGGGCGGTGTTCGGAGCATCGAGTGTCCTTGGCCCTTTGCTGGGCGCCTACATCACCGAATACATCAGCTGGCACTGGGTGTTTTACGTCAACCTGCCGCTCGGGCTGATCTCGCTTTTTCTGGTGCTTCGCTTCTATCACGAATCTCTGGAGCACCGCAAGCAAACGATCGACTGGTGGGGAGCGGCCCTTCTCATCGTTTCGGTGGTCAGTCTGATGTTCGCTTTGGAGCTTGGCGGGGACAAGCTGGCCTGGAACTCGCTTCCGATGATCGGGCTGTTTGTCTGCTTCGCGGTGTTTTTCGTGCTGTTTTTTGTAGCGGAGCTGCGGGCGGAGGAACCGATTCTTCCCTTTTGGCTGTTTAAGCGCCGGTTGTTTGCCGCCTCCCAGATTCTCGCCGTTCTCTACGGAGGCACCTTCATCATCCTGACGATTTTCATCCCGATTTTCGTCCAAGCCGTGTACGGCGGAACCGCGACGAACGCCGGCTTCGTGCTCACGCCCATGATGCTGGGCTCCGTGGCGGGCAGTGCCATCGGCGGAATTTTTCAAACCAAAACCAGCTACCGGAATCTGATGTACCTATCCGTGGTCTGCTTTTTCGCCGGCATGCTGCTCCTTTCCACGATTACCCCGGAGACGGAGCGTATTCTGCTTACGCTCTATATGATTTTGGCGGGCTTTGGCGTCGGCTTCTCCTTCTCGCTCCTGCCGGTCGCTTCCACCCATAACCTGGAAGCCCGGTACCGGGGCACCGCGAACTCGACCAACTCGTTTCTGCGTTCCTTCGGGATGACGCTCGGAATTACCATTTTCGGCGCAGTCCAAAGCTCCGTCTTCTCGGACCGGCTCAAGGACCTCTTCAGCGGCATGGCAGGAGGAGCGTCCGGCATGCCGGCGCAAACGGGCGATCCGCGCCAGCTGTTCGAACCCGCTTCACGCGCCAAAATTCCGCCGGCGGTTCTCGACAACATTGTGCACGCCATGTCCGACTCGATCACGATGATGTTCAAAATCGCGCTGATCCCCATCGGCTTGTCGGTACTCGCTGTCGTTTTAATGGGCCGCGAGCGCGTAAAAGTCGGCGAAGAGCAAAAAGCGGAGGCCTGAGCGCACAGACGATAAAAGCTTCCGAAACCAAAAAGAACCTTTATTCCCGTCTTGGGGAGTAAAGGTTCTTTGCCGTATCCGGCTTATTGTTTGACGATATCGGAAATCACGTAGCCGGCATCGGCTTTCTTCGCCGTGTAGACGCCGCCGTCTTTGGTCGTGATTTTCAGTTCGTTGGCGTCGCCTTCGAACGTGACTTCATCCTGGCTCGCGGTGGCGAGGATGGACGCCGTTACGAACGGATCGGCTTTCACCAGGATGTCTTCTCCCGCCTTCTCGTCCGTCCAGTAGTGCGCGACGACCTTCTCCGACAGAGCCGGATCCAGATAGGCGTTCAGGTACTCAATGGCTTCTTCCTTCGTGGCGGCCGCATTCACGTTGAGAATCGGCTTGCCGTCTTCGGTTGTTTTGTTTGCAAACAGGTTAACGATTTTCTCTTCCGCCAAGCGGGCGGCGATGTAGGCCTTGGCTTGGTACATGCTTGCGTCTTCGGCCGGCGATGCGGACGGTGCCGTCGTTGCGGCGGCCGTCGGGGATGTCGTGGCCGATGCTTCGGCATTTTTCTCGTCGGAGGACGAGCAGGCGCTGATTGCGAATGCCAACGACAGGGCAAGCGCGGCGGATGCGTACTTTTTGTTCACTTCGTATGACCCCTCTCTCTATCTCTTAAACGTTATAAAGTGCTGGAACCGCGGTTTCCCCGGTTCCGCCACAAAGAACTTTACACCGGATTCCGCGAATATGCAACCAGTGCAGCCGGGAAAATTCTGTTTCAGGCGTTTTCTCCCGGCTTGCCGGCGAGCCCGGTTTGTTCCGCCAGGATACGGTAGGCGTGAAGGCGCGATTCATAATCGAAGGCCATCACGAGAATAATCAATTCGTCCACCCCGTACGATTCGGCAAATGCGCGAAGCTTGGCTGCGATGGTGTCCCGTCCTCCGACCACCATCCGGCGGCGGATGATTTCAACCCGGCTCCGCTCAAACGGGGAAAACGGATAATGGGCCGCTTCTTCGGGGGCGGGGAGTTCACCGCGGATGTCCCCGTTCTCGAACCGGAGCAGCCGGAGGTCGATGCACCGCGCCAGCTGCTCCGCTTCTTCTTCCGTCTCGCCTGTCGCCACGATGATGCCGGCGTTCGCGCGCGGCTCCGTTCCGAGCGGACCGGGCGTAAAATCGTCAAAATAGCGCTTGACGGTCGCGCGCCCGTCTTCCCCGTTGATAAAGTGGGCGAACGAGAAGCTTCCGCCCAGCTCCGCTGCGCGGCGGCCGCTGTAATCGCTTGATCCGAGCAGCCAGAGCTCGGGTTTGGTGTCGATGACCGGCGTGGCGGTCAAGCCCGGAAACCGGCTCCCGTCCTCAAGAGGACCGCTCAGGAAGCCGGCCAGCTCGCGGAGCATTTCCGGAAACGGATCGCCCGGCTCCGGAACCCGGCCGTACCGGAGCGCCCGGGTGGCCATCGGCATCCCGCCGGGGGCGCGGCCGATGCCCAGGTCGATGCGGTTTGGAAACAAGGCCTCCAGCACGCGGAAATTTTCGGCTACCTTGTAGGGGCTGTAATGAGGCAGCAGCACTCCGCCGGAGCCGACGCGAATGGTCGAGGTTCGGGCCGCAAGCGCGGCGACCAGCACTTCGGGCGACGAGCCTGCCAGCCCGGGCGCTTCATGATGCTCGGAAACCCAAAACCGGGAGTATCCCAGCTTTTCCGCCGTCTGCGCCAGTTCAATCGTGCGGTGCAGCGCCTCGGCGTGCGTCGTTTTGCCGATTGCCGGCGATTGGTCAAGAATACCGAGTTTCAACGTTGCCATCTCTTCTTCCTCCTTGAAGCTTGATGGGTCTTTCAGAACAGACAAGCCATTCTCCTATGCTAGCCCAAACCGGACCGGAACTCAAATCGTCCTCCGATTGATAGCGGATGGAATCACTCGTTTTAGGCGGAGCCTAACATGGCGTGCAGCCATTTTGGCGGACCGCCGTGTTGTGGTATGCTGAAAAATGTGGCAAAACTCAAAACATCATCGGCGGTTCGTCGCTTTGCGATCATCGTCGTTCCTATGATAAGGAGGTCCGCATGAAGCTTATTTCCATTGAACCGACGCCCAGCCCCAATTCCATGAAGCTGAACCTGGACGAAACTCTTCCGCCTCATGACAGGCGGACGTTCACCCGGGAGGATGCGGAACGCGCGCCCGACTATGCCGGGCGGCTTCTCGCCATTCCCGGGGTGACCGGCCTTTACCATGCGGCGGACTTCATCGCCCTCGACCGGCATCCCAAAGGCGATTGGCAAGCCATTCTGGAGGAAGCGCGCCGGGTATTGGGCGAAGCCGAGCGACCGGCCGCCGCACCCGCTCCGGGCGAAACCGGGGGGGCTCCGGCTGAGGCGGCGGAGCCGGCCGGCGCATACGGAGAGGTTCGGGTTGCCGTCCAGATGTTCCGGGGCATTCCGATGCAAATTCGCGTCTACGCAGGCGAGCAAGAGCAAAGGACCGGGCTGCCCGAGCGGTTTGCCAAAGCGGCGATCCAGGCGGGGCTTGCCTCTCCGAACCTGATCAAGGAGCGCAAGCTGGAGGAGCATGGGGTCCGGTATGGCGAGCTTGCCGAGGTGCTGGAGGAAGTGGCGCGCGAGCTTGACGCGGCTTACAGCGAGGCGCGCCTCGCCGACCTGGTGGCAAAATCGGGGCAGCTTGCCCCCGGGGAAGCGCCCGAGGAGGCGGCTTCCACGGTGGAGGCAGCTTCGGCAGCCTGGAACAGCCCGGACTGGCGCATCCGTTACGCGGCGCTTGAGCGGTTGAAGCCGGATGAGGAAGCGCTGCCGCTTCTGGCCAAAGCGATTGCCGATCCGCAGACGTCCATCCGGCGGCTGGCCGCCGTTTATCTCGGCGATATCCGGACGCCTGAAGCGATGGCGCTGCTCCATGCCGCGCTGAAGGACCCGTCGCCGGTCGTCCGGCGCACGGTCGGCGACACACTGTCCGATATCGGCGATCCCGAATCGACGGGGCCGATGGCCGAAGCCCTCTCCGACCGCAGCAAGCTGGTCCGCTGGCGGGCCGCCCGTTATTTGTACGAGGTCGGGAAAGACAGCGCTCTGCCGGCTCTGCGAGCGGCGAAGGACGATCCCGAGTTCGAGGTCCGCATGCAGATCCAGATTGCCATCGAACGGATGGAAGGCGGCGAGGAAGCCGCAGGGTCGGTGTGGCAGCAGATGACCAACCGGAACCGGAGCTAGAGACGGACGCCGCCCCGAATAGGCCGGATTTAAAAAACACCTGGATGCAGCCGTTCGCCGGCGTTTCGTCCAGGTGTTTTCTTGCGATCAGATAGAGATCGGACCGGGCCCCATCTCGCGGTATTCCTCTTCCAGAAGGCTCATAAGATGCAAAGAGCAGTACGTTTCGCCTTTTCGCAGGCTGTCGCGGAGCGTTCCTTCCAAAACAAAGCCCGCCGATTGATACAAGCGAATCGCTCTCGCATTGTCCGCATGAACATCAAGCCAAAACCGGTGCGCCCCCCCTGCTCAAATGCCCATGTTTGCAGGAGACTTATCGTTTCCCTGCCGTATCCCTTTCCTTTAGCCGCAATGGCCACACGCATAAGCTCAAGGCTTCGGGCCGGGTGCGCAAGACCGCAAACAATGGCGTAGCCCACGAGCCGGTCCTCCGCCCTTGACAAGACCGCAAAATGCGCCGTTTCGGGATCGGCCAAGGCAAACCGGTGCTTCGCCTCGTCCCAGGTTCCGACATACCCCGCTCCTCCGTTCCACTCTTTCTTTTCAAGATCGAGCACAAAAGCAAGGTCTTCCGGCCTGGTCCGCCGCAAATAAATTTTATTCCCCCGCAACCCGCCGTCCGGCTGTATGGTCATCCTTTACCTCTCCCGCTTTCTCCACGCACATTGTGCAATTGCAGAAATATGAATAACATGGTAAACTATTTAGGCGCTACCTTATATTTTAAGGCTGTGATTAAATCCCTGCTAAGGAGGCCGGATCATGCTGACCTGGATGCTGCGCCGCCTGATGGCGGAACGAAACATATGGAGCGCAGCCGCCCTCGGCCGTTTGCTGATCGAGAAGGCCGGCTATGAGCTGTCCGCTCCTTCTCTCAGCGCGCTTGTCAACGGACAGCCCAAGCAGATGAAAGCCGAAACCCTTGATGCGCTCTGCACCGCGCTTGAATGTACGCCGGGCGAGCTGTGGGTTCATACGTCCGAGCTGCCGGCAGCGCCGGCGGGCGCTTCCCGCGCCTGAACCGGGCGACCCGGTTAACCGGCGCCGCAACGATAACCGCAAAGAAAGGATCGCATAGCAGATGGCCGTAAAAGAAATTCTTCCCTTCGGGGACCCGATTCTCCGCAAGCAGGCAAAGCCCTTTACCGAGTTTGGGCCGCGCCTTTACAAACTGCTGGACGATTTGAAAGAAACGCTGTACGCCGCCGAAGGGCGCGCCGGACTCGCCGCTCCCCAAATCGGCGTGCTGCGCCGGGCGGTCGTGCTGGACGTCGGCGACGGTCCGGTGGAATTGATCAATCCGGAAATCATCGAGCAAAAAGGCGAACAAACCGGCTCGGAGGCCTGCCTGTCCTTTCCCGGCTACTACGGGACCGTCAAGCGCGCCCAATATGTAAAGATTAAAAACCACGACCGGAACGGAAACGAAACCATTCTGGAAGGCGAGGGTTTTCTCGCCCGCTGCCTCCAGCATGAAATCGATCACCTGGACGGTGTGCTGTTCATCGACCGGATTGACGGACCCCATCTCTATTTCGAGAAAACGGGCAAATCCGTCAATCTTCAGCAGGCCCTCCTGCATTCCCGGCCGAATTAAGCCTCTTCCATCGTAAGCAATGCTCCGATCGCCCCGCAATACCCGCTGTTCCGCAAAATGGCGGGCCGGCATTCGCGGATTTTCGTATAGGCTTCGACGCTCTCGCGAAGCGGGCCGTTCCCCTCAAACGAGGAACCGGCATACACGATATCCGCAATGCCGAACTGCGCCGCCGCCATCACGCTGACCGTTGTTACGGTTTCCCCGACCAGTCCGATGACCGATGCGGCGGCATCCTCTTTTTTGCGTTCTCCCGGCATCCCGACCAGACGTCCAAAATTGCTGGCGGTCAAATCGCCCGGAATCGGGGGCTCCATCCCTTCGTATATGTGATGAACCTTCAGGTCGACCTCGTCCCGTTCTCCGTTTTCTGCGAGCCGGATAATCTCGTCAAACCGGTGTTCGCCCGTCAGCAGATAAGACAGTCCGATGATGGTCCCGCCTCCGACGCCCGTGCCGATCACCCGGTGGTTTTGGTGCCCGTCGACATAATGAACCGAAGTGCCGGTGCCGACATTGGCGAGAATGAACGCCTCCCGTTCCATTCCTTGTTCTTTCATTAAAAAACGGGCGCCGGAGCACGTGGCTTCAAACTCCGCCATCGTCCCGATCCGTGCCGCCCCCTGCAATAATTCCTCCATCCGGAAGCTCTGCCCGCCGGTAAGGCAAACCTCCGCTTTCGGAAACGCATCGAGCACCCACTGGGCCGCGGCGGGCATCGCCACGGTGGGAAACTGGTTCAGGCTCACGCTGTCTCCCTGACGATAAGCCATCTTGATAAGCGATCCGCCGGCGTCGATTCCGATAATTGGTGTATCGTTTTGTTTTCGCATGGTCTCTCTCCTATGGTTGCGCCTTTCAAAACCCCCTATTCTGTATAGTCAAAACAAAGCGGCTTGTCAAGGGAGCATGTGCGGCGCCGAATCGGACCCGTTCAAAAAAGCAGCCGGATCAAACCGGCTGCTTCGCGTAATAGCGCTGTACGGAAGGCAGCATGGATACCGCCTGGATCATCAGGCCCAGCGTCATGTAAAGCAGATGAACGCCGCTCACCCCGTCAATGATATAGACCTGCACGGTAATCCAGATGATCAGGGCAAACCCGGAGTACAACGAAAACGCCCAGGACCAATGACGGTCAAACAGATTCAGCGCTTCCGGCAGCTTCCGTTCTGAGCGGGTTAGAAGTCCCCAAGCGATGAGCAGAGGACCTACGCCCAGTACAAGAAATAAGATGACGCCCGGGATGAGAAAGCTGGGGAAAGGCGAGCCGTCCAGCAGTGTCAGCGGCAGGCCTATCTTTTCCCCGGTGCGGTCCAGCATGAGAGCAATCCCGCCCGCAACCGCGCCAATCCCCAAAAAAATCTGTAGAAAAAGCAGCAGCCATACCCCGGGCGGCCGTTTTGCTTTCCTGGCGGAAACTTCATTCGTCATGGTCTGTTGTCCTTTGCGTCATATTGGCGACAGATCGCCGTTGATCTTTATGTATTCAAATTAAAGCGCTGCGAGAAGCTCCAGGTTCTGGGCGTACACTTCCGCCGCTTCCCACTCCCGGAACCGGGGCGGAAGCTCGCGGTCCGGCAATGCGGCGCCATTCGCCTCATCCTTCGCTTGACAGGCTTCCAGCAGATGATTCAGGTAATCCTTCATTTCCGCAAGCGCATCTTCGCCTGCCACCGGCCCGTGCCCGGGGACGACGACACTCGTAGCAAACCCGGCAAGCCGGTCAAGCGCGCAAAGCCAGCCTTGAAGAGCCCCATCCGATAAAGCCGAATGGTTGCGAACGGACACCAGATCTCCCGCAAACAATATCCTCTCCTCCGGCAAAAAAGCGACCAGGTCCGAAGGCGTGTGACCCGCGCCCAGCTCGATCAGCTCCACTTTCCTTGCGCTTCCGTGAAGCGTAAGCGAGGAGGAGAACGAAACGTTGGGCACAACGAGCCGAAGCTCCATGAACGCTTGTTCCAGCTCGCGCAGAAAGGCCAAACGGCCCGCCATAGCCGCCTGTTCGCCGCTGTCTTTTTCGCCGGCCAGCTTTTCGGACAATTCCGTCACGTCCCGCCGCAAAAGAGGAAGCATGTCCCGCTGCTTGCGAATCCGCTCCGGGTGCCGTTCCGCAATCAGCTTTCGCGTTATTTCCGTTGCCAGAATATCCGCATCCGGAAAATGCTGATTGCCCCGAATGTGATCTCCGTGCCAGTGACTGTTAACCACGTAACGCACGGGTTTTGCAAGCAAATCTTCGGCGGCTTCTTTTAATGCAAGCGCGGCTTGCGGCGTGTTAAAGGTATCAAAAACCAGAAGGCCATCGCCCAGATCGATCAGCCCGGCATTGCCCATCGCCGCGCTCCCTGTCGCCACGATGGCGGCATATGCGCCTTCCGCTACGCGCTCAAGCCGAAAATAACCGGCCAAGTCACGCATGGGCCTCCCCCGCCGGAAAGCAGCGGACGACCAATTCTTCCGCTTCCTTCAGCCATTGCCTACGTTCTTCCGGGGTACTGTCCGCCACGACGCGAAACATCCTCCGTTCCATGCTCTGCACGCCGCAAAAACCGAAAATACAGTTGCGCCAGATCGTTTCCAGCGGATCGCCGAACACGGCGTTTTCCCGTTCCTCGGGCGTATTCGAGGTGTTCAGCACCACCGCCAGCTTGGCTTTCAAAAGACCAAGGGGAAGTCCGCCTCCGTTGTCTCCCGCTTCGAAGCCGTAGGCTACCTGGGGACGAAGCACCCGGTCGACCCAGCCCTTCAGGATCGCCGGAGGCTGGCCCCACCAGTTGGGGTGAATGATCACGATGCCCTCCGCTTCCGCGATTTCCCGGCAATGCTGTTCCACCAGCGGATCGCCGGAAACATCCGTCGCCAGCTCCTGCCCGGTCATTACGGGATCGAAGCCCTCCACATATAGATCGTGCGCCCTCACGTCGTGCCCGCCCCGGATCAATGCGCCAACGACCGTGTCCGCGAGCGCATGATTAAAGCTTTGGGGATAGGGATGGCCCAAAATTACTGAAACAATCATCCTGGTTTCCTCCTTGCTGATTTTCTCTCTATACGCGAACCGGGCTGGCAGGTTTCGGAAGAAAGCCAAGAAGCTGCTGTGCCGCCGCTTAACGCGATGTTTGGTCCATCTTGGCAAAGCGGTCGGAAAGCAATTCCGTCCCGTTGCCGACATTGTCGTACTCGTTCTCCTTGATCAGGGTAACAATGGCCTGCTGGGGCACCTGAAGAATGGCACTTGCCGTCTGCACCAGTTCTTTAACGAGCTGCGCTTTCTGTTCCTTGCTTAGCTTGCCGGCTTCAACTGTAATTACGGGCATTTTTCCCGCTCCCTTCGGTTGGTTTCTCCCATTCTATAAGTACGGGCAGCCCGGCGGCTATTAACTTGCTCACGTTAAAGCCGTTTGTTGAGGCATACAGTCGGAACTCTGCAAACGGCGGCAAAAAAGAGGGTGTTCCGGAAGCCGTCGCAGATGACGGAGGAACACCCTCTCGGGGTTGGGAACGGACGGCCGCAGCGGTTTTCCGCCGACGGCTGCCCCCGGCATTAAGCGGAAAAAGTTCTTCAGCCCGGCTTGCGGGCGGATCCCATTTTCTGCACCAGCTTCACCATTTCCACCAAAATGATGATCAGCAGAGCCGCTCCGATTACGATTCCCCACTGGGCGGAATCGAGCGGAGTCAAGCTGAACACCTCTTGCAGGAACGGGACCAGCAGAACGACAAGAAGCAGAAGAGACGAAGCCAAAGCGGCGAGCAGCAGCATCCGGTTGCTGAACAGTCCGATCGAGAAAATGGAATCGGTTCTCGACCGGACGTTAAACGCGTGCGTAACCTGGATGAAGCCAAGCGTTGCAAAGGCCATGGTGATCGCTTCCGGAGCCGTGTACCGGTCCAGCGCGAAGAAGAAAACGGCGAGCACGATCGCGGCTTCCAAAATGCCCTGGTAGACGATCGACCAGCCGACGCCTTCGGAAAAGACGCTGTTTTTTGCCGGCCGCGGCGGCCGTTTCATAACCCCCTTCTCCGCCTTTTCCACGCCGAGCGCAAGAGCCGGCAGCGTATCGGTAACCAGGTTGACCCACAGGATGTGGATCGGATAAAGAATGGTGGCCCCCATCAGCGTGGCGATAAACAAAGTCAGCACCTCGCCGATATTGGCGGAGAGCAGGTACTGGATCGCTTTGCGGATGTTGCTGTAAACCTTCCGGCCTTCCTCAACGGCCACGACAATGGTTGAGAAATTGTCGTCCGAAAGGACCATCTCGGAGACTCCTTTGGACACGTCGGTGCCGGTAATCCCCATGCCGACGCCGATGTCGGCCGCTTTAAGCGCCGGGGCATCGTTCACGCCGTCGCCCGTCATGGCGACGATCTTGCCCTTTGCTTTCCAAGCTTTGACGATCTTGACCTTGTGCTCCGGGGAGACACGTGCGTAAACCGAGAAATTGCCGACCTTGCGGGCAAACTCCTCTTCGCTCATTTTGTCCAGATCCCTCCCGGTGATCGCCTCGTTCTCATGGCGCAGGATGCCCAGCTCCCGGGCGATTGCCGAAGCGGTTTCTTTGTGGTCGCCGGTAATCATGACCGGGCGGATGCCCGCCTGCCGGCAAACCTCGACCGCGGCCTTCACCTCTTCGCGCGGCGGGTCGATCATGCCGACCAAACCGGCGAATATCAGCTCGCGCTCCCACTCCTCCGGGCTCGGATTTTCGGGCAGCCGGTCGATGTCCCGATAGGCCAGCGCAAGAACGCGCAGCGCCCGTCCGCCCATCTCGCCATTGGCGGCTTGAATGCTCGCCCGCTGCTCCGCGTCCATCGGCACGCTCGTTCCGTTCAACGCCACCCGGGTGCAGCGTTCAATAAGCACATCGGGAGCTCCTTTGGTGAGAATCCGGTATCGGCCGGGCTCCATCTCGTGGATGGTCGTCATCAGCTTGCGGTCGCTGTCAAACGGAATCTCCGACCGGCGCGGGAATTTCGCTTCCCAGTCGGTTTTGGCGACCCCCTGGGCGCCGCCGAAATCCACCAGCGCCGTTTCGGTCGGGTCGCCGATGATTTTTGCCTGGCCGGTCTTCGTCTTGTCGTCGGAAACCCGCGAATCGTTGCACAGCACCATGATTTGCAGGAACAATTCGGACTCGGGCCGGCTTTCCAGCTGCTCCTCCGCTCCGGCCGAGCGGCCGTTCAAAAAAACCTGCTTGACGGTCATCTTGTTCTGGGTCAGCGTGCCGGTCTTGTCGGAGCAAATGATCTCCGTACTGCCCAACGTTTCCACGGCGGGCAGCTTCCGGATGATCGCGTTTTGCCGGGCCATTTTTTGCACGCCCAAAGCAAGGACAATCGTCACGATAGCCGGGAGTCCTTCGGGAATTGCGGCGACAGCCAGACTGACGGCCGTGAGGAACATTTCCAGCATGTTCCGTCCTTGCAGGAGCCCGACGACGAAGATAATCGCCGCGATGATCAGAACGCCGACCGTCAGAAATTTGCCCAGCTCCGTAAGCTTCCGCTGCAGCGGCGTGACCTCCTGGCCGCTGTCCGTCAAATAGCCGGCAATTTTGCCAACCTCGGTTTCCATTCCGGTGGCCGTCACCACACCTGTGCCGCGTCCATAGGTCACGCTGCTGCCAAGGTAAGCCATATTGACCCGGTCTCCGATCACCAGATCTTCCTTGTCCAGCACGCCGTCGTTTTTATCGGCCGGAACCGATTCGCCGGTGAGCGCGGCTTCCTCGATTTTCAGACTTGCCGTCTCCAGAAGCCGCATATCCGCCGGAACAAAATCGCCGGCCTCCACCAAAACGATATCGCCTGGGACGAGCTCGTCGGAATGGATTTTTTCCACCTGGCCGTTCCGCCTGACCTTTGAATAAGGCGACGACATCTGCTTCAAGGCGTCCAGCGCTTTCTCGGCTTTGGCTTCCTGAATCACACCCAGGACGGCGTTCAGGATGACGACCAAAAAGATGATGACCGCGTCGGCCACCTCGCCAAGCACCCCGGAAACGATCGCCGCCGCCAGCAGCACCAGCACCATGAAGTCCTTGAACTGCTCCAGAAGCTTTTGCGCCAGGTTTTTCTTTTTGCCTTCCTTCAGTTCGTTTTTACCGAACTTCGCCAGCCGCTCCTGCGCGTCTCCCGAATCGAGACCCGTTTCGCGGCTGTCCAAGCTTTGAAGAACCGCATCCTTCTTCTGTGTATGGTAACTGACTTTGCTCATATTCGACCTCCCGGTTCAGCGGCGGAAGCCGCCTGCAATGGACCCGTTCATTATGTACGCCAACCGGCAGCAGGGCAGCAACCCGCCGCGCGGCCGTGAACGGACGCTTCCGTTATTATTAACCAAAACCGGGCGGCGGTAATAAGGCAATTCGGCAAAAGCCGGTTGACCCGGAGCATCAGCGAAACCGGATGGTTGCGACGCTGCTTAAAACGACCGGCTCGCGGCGGCCGGAACCGATGCCGCCCAAGCGAAGCTCCACAACAGCAAGCACGGAAGGGCCATAGATCGTGGCTTCCACCGTTCGCACGATATCGCCGCGCGAATTTCCCGCAGGTACGGTTACGCTTCTGCGAAGCGTGGCCGGGTAAGCGGAAGCGCGGACAGGTTCAAACAGATGCACGACGGGCTTGTTGGCCAAAAGACTGCCTTTTCCGGGCGTACCGTCTTCTTCAAGACGGAAATTCAGCTTCAGGTAACGGTCGAAATCCGCGCGGCCCTCGGCCTCCATCCAAACGAGCCGGCCGTACGCCGCCTCCGCCGGGTCGATGTTCAGAGACGCGGCCCGCGCCGCTTCATCAAGCAGCGGCTTGGCTTTGTTGATCCCCAGAGTATAAAGCCCCCAATTCACCGACGCCAATCCGACCGCCGTCAAAAGCATAATAGCCAGAAGAGCGAGCAGCAGAACCTGTACACCGCCCCTTTCGTTGCGCCGCAAGCCGCCTGTCATTCGTACGCCTCGCTTTTTCCGTACAAGGTTACCTGATAAAACCCTACTGTTTCCGCGTCTCCCGCCGTTCCGCCAACCGCCGGCAGCATCCGCAAAAGGGCGGGAGCCGGGTAGCGCAGCCGCACGGTAATCACGGGATCGGCCGAATCGCGAAACACCTTCTCGTCCGTGCTCCCGTCAAAGCTGGGGTAGCGATTTCCTTTGACCAGAACCTCTCCCAGGCCGAGTTTGTCCATACGGGCGGCGGCTGCGGCCATGATGGCCGGACTCACATATCCGACCGCCTCGGCTTCTTTCAGCGTATGATTGGCGATTGTATTCAAATGATCCAGTTTCATGGTGTATACGAAAAAAGGCACGATGATCATGCTCAAAAAAAGCAGAACCGGCATTACCAGGAGCGTGACCAGCAAATTGGACATGCCTCTTTCATCGGAAGCAAACCGGCGGCCGTTCCGGAACACGCGGTGCAGGGCGGCTTTCATCCCTCTCCTCCTCAATCCGTTACATAATCAAAGCTTTGTACGGTTTGCGTTATGGTTTCATGTCCGTCCCGGACGGTTTTCTCCAGTCCGTCCGGGCGTCCGAACACATAAGCCGCTACGCCGAAAATCAACACCGTCAGCAGCAGCGTGGTGACGAGTTTGCTCATGATCAGGGAGCCGTCATGGTCACATCGCCGTTTGCCGTGTTGACCGTTGTTGTAGTAAGCGTCGTGTTGAGCTTGGTTGCTTTGGCTGTAAGGCCGGGAGCGACTTGCTTTCCTCCCACCACAAGGGCGGCTCCTGCCAGAAGCACGGCGAGGCAAACGGTAACGATTAATTTGGTCATAGCGCATCTCCTTTAAGAAAATTTGATTGATTTTATTAATGTCTTTAAATATAAAGCGTATTAAATTCAAACCGGCGGCATGACCTTAGCGAAAGGCTTGCTCGATTTGCGATTCCGTGCTGCGGCCAGCCGTCCGGGCTGCGGGGACCAGCCCATTCCCGACCACGGCCAGCACCGCGCCGGCCAACAGGACCGTTAACAGGACACTGACAACCAGTTTGCTCATCATGCACACCCCCTTTCATGCGCCGCTTCCCCAGGTTGGCAGGCCGCTTCTTCAAGAAACGGAGAAGCTGGTCAACAATTGGCTCTGAATCGTCACAAGCCAGGGATAAAGAAAGAGCAAAACCACGCAGCTAAAAGGAAGCATGATGTAAAAGCTGATCCACACCGGAGCGTTTTCGATTTTCCGGTTGATGTCCGACTCCAGTGTGGCGTCAATGCTTTTGGTCTGTTCGTGCAGCACTTTGACGACATCCTTCGCTTCCGCCTGGCTGATGGCATACAGCGCGTTCACAAGGGGAAAGACCTCGGAAATCCCTACCGCTTCCTTGAACCGCCAGATCGCTTCCTGCTGGTTTTTGCCCCACATGGCCGCAAGCTCCCGGATATGCGGCTTCAAGAGAACGAGCGTCCGGCTGGCCCGGAGAAGAATGTCGCGGGTGTCCGCCTTGTCCGTAACGCAGAGAGCAAGCCGTTCGGACAGCTTGGCGATCTCAAGCAGGAAACGCGAGCGCATATGCGCGGCCTGCGCGGCGAGCAGCCAGACGGGAAGCCACCACCCCAGGAGTCCGGCGAGCGACCATTGGGCAGCGCCTGCGGCCCAGGCACGCGCATTGAGACGGCTGAAGGGCAGCCCGCTCCCCGATTCCCAAACAAGAAAACCGAACACCGCTAAAACCAAGCATACTGTAAGCCGGATTAACCGAAAGCGCCGGAAGGTCCACTCCTCGCCCACGCCGGCAAGGCGCGCCCGCTCCAGATAGCGCCGCTCCTTGACGCCCGGCGTTGCAGCCGCTTCCCTTCCGGAAGCGGCGCCCGCCGCCAGCGTTTGCCGGTATTTTCCGGCCAGAAGAGCGGCCCGGCTCATCCGGCTGAACCGAATGCGTGACGCAAGCGGGAGCCAGAACAAAGCGCTTCCGGCCGCAAACAGAGCGATCAGCCCGTAGGAAAGCGCGAATCGGCTGAAGACGACAAGCATTGCTTCCCCGCCTTTCTAGAAAGGTTTTTTCCCAGACCGGACCACCATCAGGAGCGAAGCGAACATAACTCCGATAGACACGGACAATAGCGTTTTGCCCCCGGACTCGAGGAAATAATGACGGTAATTCGCCCCGTCCGCGTAAATATTGAACAGAACCACAAAAAACGCGAACCCGATCATGACAAGCGTTCCGATCCGGTAGACGGTCACCATCGCCATCCGCTTCTCTTCGTTGCGTTTGGCCGTCTGCATGCCGGAAACGAGCTTGTGCAGCGCTTCCGTTATGTCGATGCCGTACTGGGAGCCCATGACAAGGATGTCGGAAAGGTCTTCCGCCCAGCGGTTGTCGATCCGGCGGGCAAATTCCTGCAGTGATGCCTCGAGCGTCTGCATATGCAGGCTGAGCACCAGCCGCCGCCATTCGCTGTGCACATCCTCCGGCATGGTGGCCGACGCCTTGGCCAGCACCTCTGTCATGGTAAGCGCCGGATTGTAGTGGCCGATCAGGTTTTGTACCAGCACGATCATCTTGAGCGCAATCCGGTGCCGCTTCGCCTGTACCCGGAATTTGGCAACAAATACGGGCAGCCCGGCCAAGAGTATGCCGACAAACAAGCTCAAAAGCAGCGGATTGGCGCTGATGAGCCGGTCGCTGCCGGCGGCGAACTGCCTGTGGAGCACCTGCACCGCTGCGTTTGCGCCAAAAACGCCGACAAGGAAAAGCATCACCATAAAAGAAAGCAGCACTTCTACCGCCAGTCGGCTTTCGGCAATATCAAGCTCCTGCTGCAAGGCTTTCACGGAACGGATACGCCTCAGCCCCCGCCCGTTCCGGTCCCGGACCGGCTCGAAAAACCGGCGGATTCGGCTTCTCCGCCGAAAAGCGCGGCTTATTCCCCGCAGAATATAGAAGACAGGTACGGCCGATCCAATCACCCAAAGCGAAAAGAGCAAGCCTTTTGCCGCGCCGGCCAACACCTCAGCAGGCATCCAACCTGTGACCCCCATCCGGCCATACCCCCATCCCGGCAAAATCGCGCGGATCGGCACCGTTTGCAATCAGGTGGTTCATCAAAGGACGGCTCAGCGTCTCTCCAGTCATCCTCCATCTGCTCTCCTCAAAAGACCATTCCATGAGGGGGTGAATCCGCGCCTGCTCCTTGTCGTCGACGTATAGCTCCGTAATTTCCGTAACGACACGCCTCATTCTGCCCTTCTCGCCGATAAGCCGCAGGAATACGACAATATTAAAGGCGCGGGCAATCCGTTTGACCGTATCCTCATGGTGGTGAATCCGGCCATCCTGCTTGAGCATGTCCTCCACGTCGGACAGAAACGATTCCCGGTATTTCGTATGCATGGTCGCCATCACATCATGACCCCGCAGCGCACCCTGAACCGCTTGCGCCACCTCGGCCCCTTTCGCTTCCCCCAAAATCACCCAGTGGGGCGACATGACTAGCAGCGGCTTGTAGGCTTCTTCCATCGGGAGATGGACCTCTTCCGCCTCCCGGGCGGCGAGGATGTTCCGGTTCCCCTTCAGGCGTTCGCGCAGCGCGATTTCAAAATCCTTTTCCAGCGTCCGCAGCCGTTCGTGTTCGCCGGTTTCCTGGGCGAGAGCAAACAGAAGCGTCGTCTTGCCCGTATTGGTGGAGCCGCCGATCAAAAAGCTGGCGTGATGCCGCACTAGCAGCTTTAACAGGCGCGCGGATGTATGGTCGAGCGTTCCCAGCCCGACCAGCTTGTCCAGCGTTACGTCACGGACTATAAAATTCCGGATATGAATGCTGGGCACATCCGTATACGGCTCGCGGGTCATCACAAGACGCGAGCGGTTCCACAGATACGTTTGCAGAAACGGCTGCCGTTCGTGAATGGGCTTCTTGCCGCACAAGGCGAGGCGTTCCTGCAGCAGCCGCACCTCGGACAGCGAGGCAAACTTCCGGTGATGCATGCTCTGTTCCCCTCCCCGGATTAAAAAGATGTCGCAGCCGATCACTTGAATTTCCTCCACGTCGGGCAGCTCCAGCAAATCGTCGATCAGACCGGCACCGCAGGTTTCCGCATAAACGCATTCGGTCGGCGTGCGCCCGTCAATCAGCGTCGCCGGGTCGATGTCAATCCGATATTCCATCAGCAGCGTGTCGATCACCGCTTTCATCCGGTCGCGGGCAAAAGGTTCGCCAAGCCCCGCCTGCAAAATATCTCGGTGCAGACCGGCGTCCTTGCCGGCCCGCCGGGTTACGTGCTCGTGCACCAGACGGGCGGCGTCGGTCAGCGCCATCCGTCTCCACTGCTTGTTCGACGCCGCCGAAGGCAAGCGTTCGCTTCTGCTGCGCGCATCCGCCTGTTTAACATCTTCCAGATAACGGTGCGGCTCAAACCGGCAGCGCGGCTTCATCCGCAAAGGCTTCGATTCCATCCGAGACCTCCTTTCCTATGAAAAGACGGAGGCAATCCGCCCCCAAAACGGGCTCTTATGCCGAATCGGCAAGCTGAGCTCAACCCCGACTTCACCCGCAAGCCCCGCCGCCAGGACGTCTATGCTCTCCGCATACTGCGCGGCGGCCGATTGCAGGTAGAGCGGAATACCTTCGTCTGCCGCCTTACGTCCCAGGCCGTCAGGAGCTTCGGGCAGCTCGGCCGCAAGCGGCATGTCCAAATAAGCTGCCGCCAAAGCCGCTTCTTTCTTTCCGCTCGACCGGTTCATCACCAGCCGGATCGCTTTCGGCTCAATCCCGCAGTATTTCCAGTAGCAGTCGTACCATTCGCTCCAGCCTGTCCGGTACGAATCAAAACGCGGCCGCGCGACCAGATACCTCATGTCGGCTCCGCGCACCCCGCAAATCGTCGCCGCGTTATCGGGGTAGCTGTTCAGGTCCAGCAGCGTCAAGTCAAAGGTTTGGCGGGCGACACGCAGCAAATGGTCGATCATCTCCGGAGTCATATCCGAAGCGGTTTCCCGCCGGGGCGTTCCCGGAAGCACATAAAGCCTCTTCTGCTTGCGAAACGCCAGGCAGGCCTGAAGCAGCTCCGAGGAGGTCAGGGAGTGGGTTTGCAGGCGCGGCCGGATGCGCACATTCGACAGCTCACGGACGTGCAGATTGAGATTGGAGCGAAGCGACGGACTTTTCAGGTTGAGATCCAGCAGTCCGATGCGCATTCCGCTGTGCGCGGCGAGGGCAAGCGCCGTATTCGCCGAAACCGAGGAAGCGCCGTCCCGGCTTCCGGCGGACCAAAAAGCCGCCACCTTGCCTTCGCGTCCCGCTTCAGGCTCCCGTCCGATGCCAAGCAGCCGGAACAGGCTTTCCTCCAGTCTGGCCGCACCATCCTCCTCTCCACACGACAGGGGAGCGACAAGAAAGCCCCATTCTCCGGCCAGGCGAATCATAAGCTCCAGCAGCAGGGAATCGTATACCGTTTCATCGGGAATGAGCAGGATTTTCTCATTTCCTCTCACGCGGGCCTTCAAATCCCGGATCATATCCCATGGATAAACGTCGGCGAAAAGCGACGTATCCACCGCCACCGCCTGAAACCCTTCCTCCATCCGCAGCAGAAGCTGCTCCCGCGTCTGCACCGTTTGAACCGACAGCGGCTCGGAGCGGAGCTCGTTCAGCCGGCTGTACGCTTCCGCGTTCCGGGCGCCGATCAACAGCCTCATCCGTTATTTCCCTCCTTCTGATATGAACCGGCTGCCGGGTCCGGCTCCCCGCCGGCCGGCGCAAAAACCGGAATGGTCCGTTCCGGACTCGCTTCTGAACCCCCGCCGGCTCCCGTCTCTCCGCCTCCCCCGGCCGACTTTCCGTTTGCCCGCAGCCAAGCTGCAAAGGCTTCGGTCACACCTGCTTCGGCGTCCGAAGCTTCCGCCAGATTGGGAAGCGCGAGACGGATCGCGCCAAAGCCGCTTGCAGCCGCATAAGCTTCATAAATCTCGTCCGTCATAATGTAAGTGTTCCGCTCCGGGGCCGCGCCCGGACGCCCGCGCTGGCTGCCCAGCCGCTCCGCGTCGCCCTCAAGGGCGTTTTCGATGCCCGCGCGGTCCGTCACCTCGACGCCTTCGGCGGATTTAACGCCTGCCACCTGAAGCCCCTCGATCACTTTGACCGAAACGGCGGGAAGCTTGCGGCCGTCCGGCGCGGAGCCCTCCTTGACTTCCAGCCAAACATCGACGCGGTCGCCTTTGCGCACCATGTTGTTGACATTGGCCGCCGTATCGGTTTTAAAGCTGTAATACCGCTCATTCGGGCGCGGCACAATCCGCTTGTCGCTGAGCTTCCAAAGCGCGATTTCCTCCTCCGCTCCGACCGGAACGACAACCGTCTTCCCGAGCAGGGCTTCGGCCCGCACCGGCGCTCCGGGCTCGTGCGCGGCTTCCGCGATTACGACGCTCCGAAGCATGGACAAGTCGATCACTTCGCCGCTCAGCAGCGTCCGGACCGGCTTCAAGGTGGTGATGGTGTTCCGGTCCGCCTCGACCCGGCTCATAAAACGCAGGTAACCGTAGACCGAGGCGGACATCAAAAGCAACCCGATCAGGGCAACAATCGTTTTCCGCATGGCAAACCTCCTTCAGACAAAATAAAAAAGCACCCGAACGTCCGGATTCAAATCCGGCTCTGTTCAGGTGCTTCCTGAGTAAAAGCGCAATGGATGGCGTTTTGTCAACCGCCGATGTCGTTATTATAGCGAAACGGGTCCCTACTGTAAACAAAATATTTTACAAGTATTACCTGACCCCCGAAGCCAGTACCTTTTCGAAACAGTAAAACGGGTAATCACGGCCGGGAAACCGAAGCTCGCCCGTCTTCCGCTCATATCCGAGCCGGTTGTAAAGGGCGATGGCTCTCGCGTTCAGCGCGTAGGTGTCGAGGCGGATACTGGTGCAGCCGTTCGCGCGGGCATATTCCTCGGCCCATCCGACCAGGCGGGCGGCGGCTCCTTTCCCCTGCATAATCGGCGAGATTGCCAGCCGGTGCATCAAAAGCGGCGTGCCGCCCGCATCGGACCAGTCCATGCTTTCGTAACCTTCGTTCTGCTCGCCGTCCAGCGTAATCGCTCCCGCCAGCGCTCCGTTTTCGAACAATCCGAAAAGCGTGCCGGCCTCGAAATCCCGCACCGCGTGGCTCTCGTTCGGATAGTCCTCGTTCCATTGGTCGCTGCCGCCTTCCCGCATGGCAAGCATGCAGGCCCGGTACAGAGCCCCAACATGCGGGACCTCTTTTTTTGTTACCTTTCGCATGATAATTTGACCTGCTTCCATTCACGCTTCTCCCCTTGTCGAAATAAAAAAATAGCTGTTCTTTCCTTATCGAATTTTGTAATATAAAGACGGTTCTTATTCAATCATAGAGGGGCAAAAAACGTGAATCAAGCAAAACCGATTCCGCCAAGCGCGGAACCCACCGTGAGCGTCAAAACGGCCGACCCGTCGGCACTCGGGCTGTTCGGGCTGGCCATCGTTACTCTGGTCGCGTCCAGCCAGAAACTGGAATGGACCTCCGGCACGCCCGGCGTCATTCCGTGGGCTATTTTTCTCGGAGCCTTCGCCCAGCTCTTCGCCTGTCTCGGAGACGCCAAGCGGAACAACACGTTCGGAACGACGGCGTTCGGCGCATTCGCCTTTTTCTGGTTGGGCGTCGCGATGAGCTGGATGGTCAAGCTCGGCGTGTTCGGAGCCGCCATGGCGGAGCAGTTCGATCCGAAGCAGCTCGGCTTCGCTTTCCTCGGCTATTTGATTTTTTCGGTATTTATGACCGTAGGGGCCATGGAAGCAAGCAAAATCCTGTTCGTGATTTTCCTGTTCATCGACTTCCTGTTCCTGGGGCTCACGCTGAACGCTTTCGACATTTGGGCGGAAGGCGCACACAAGCTGGCGGCGGTGGCCGAATTACTGATTGCCATAGCCTCCTTCTACGGGTCCGCCGCGGCGGTCCTGAACACGCATTTCGGGCGGGTTTTTCTCCCTGCGGGCAAACCGTTCGGCATTTTCAAAAAGCAAGGTTGACAAGCATGGCAGGCCCGGCGGACGCCGGGCTTTTTCTATTGCGGAACAAGTGAGCTTGAAAAACACGCCAGTTTGTCCTGCTCATAGGCGCCGCAGCATAAGCACGCCATGGTACCCAGGGCCGTAACAGTCCGGATAAAGGCCATGCGGCGTGAAGCCTTGTCCAACCAGCCAATCAAATTCCGGCCGATCGACGGATTGAAGGGACGCAAGCGATTCGGCCGGAACCCTAATCGGACAGAGATGCAAATTGAGCCCTCTTGAGCCCATCACAAAAGCAACGTTCGCGAACCCGTTTTCTACGCCGTACTCTGTGCATACGTTCAGCAGCCTGTTCAGTTCGTCGTTCAGATCCAGTTCTCCGCCGCGTTCGACGCCCATCGTTTCGATAAGCAGCAGCCTGTATTCCGGTTGTTCCTTGACCAGAAGCCATGCCACCGGACGGCCGCTCTTCCTGCGCACTCCATACCAGCCGGTGCCGCCGGACAACTGCTGCACAGCGCCTTCCCTGCTCCAAAATTCGGGCTTGATCGCGTGCATCAATTCCGCAACGTCTCTCTCAATCTCTTTATTAATGGGATATATCTCCATATTCACTCCTCCTCAATTAAAACAGCACAATCCAGGTCGGCAGGATAGGATACCGCGGGACTAAAAGAAGAAAACGCCTGATCGCCATTTTCTGCAGTTTACAGCATGCCTACAAAAAAAGGGCACAGGAACCCAGCGGTCCCTGCACCCGTTTCCATTTGTAATCTGTCAGCTGGCCGTGCCTGCGGAATGAAGCAGCTTTCCCGAGATAATCGACCAGGCTTCCCGTCCGTAGGCCTGCGATTCGCTTCCCAGCGTTTGCAGCCGGATGTATTCTTCTTCGGTTATTTCCAAGCAGGATGATTGGGGCAAGGTAACGGAGGTGCCTCGGGCTTCCTGGAACAGTTCCATCTCGGTTTCGGTCGTCCGGTTCGGCTGGCCGGCAACACCGCGCACATATAATTGTTGATAATCTTCATCATACATATCCGCGTTAATATAATACTGTCTCATGATTTTTCCCTCCCTGTTTTATATTGTATGGCTTTATGGGAGGCGGCGTAAATGAACCATGTCACGAAGCGCCGAAAATCCGCTTTTTGGAAAAAGCCGCATGGGAAGCGTCTTTTTTGTAATCGCTATCAATTCTATTTTTATGTCGGGACGGGAACGATTCGATTTTGTGAAAACGGTCACAATGTTGTGGATAGGCCAATGTTGCGGTTTCTCCGGGATCAGCCGGTTGTTGAACCGAATGAATCTCTTTTGAAGTCAGCCGCAGCAGAGAAAAACAGGGCAAAGAGACGATAAACCTCCAACTGTTTCACACTGTACTACTACTTTTCCCAACCTGTTTCATTTTTTATATCCAAAAACAGGAAAACAGGCAGCACGGCCGCCCGTTTTCCTCCGGTTCACAAACCGAGCGGAGAGCGGCATATCCCCGCATCGATTCCCATTCGCCTGTAATGCCTTTTGATCGTTGCGATGGCCTGGCCTTCTGTCGCCTGCATAATGAGCCGGTTTACTTCCGCTTCGCCCACTGGCCGTTTTTGCAGGAGGTCTTCAACCGCCTTTTGGATTTCTTGGGGATAAACGTTTGCGGCCATGCTGGAAAGTCCGTTGCTTGCGCCGCTCAAAAATTTGGAAACAAAATTCGCATCCCCTGCCGCAAACCGGATAAACGTGTCCGGAAAGACGAACGACCGGTGGCGGCCCGCATCGCCCGCTTCTTTGAAGCCGACAATAGCGGCCTGTCTGGAAAGCAGCTCCTGCAGCGTTTCCGGGAGGAGATCGAACCCCGTCCGGGCCGGATTGTTGTAAAGCGCAATTTCCTTGCCGGTATGCTGAAGCAGCTCCTCCACATAGGCGGCAGCCTGCTTCTGGGACGGCCGTATGTAAGGCGGGAAGCCGATCATAACCCCATTAAAAACGGATTGCTCCACCGCCTGAATCAGCCGCACCGCATCCTTTGTCCGGGTGGCGGAAACACCGAAGATCAATTCGATATTTTGGAAGGACTGTTCATTAAAGTATTCAATAATCCGCAGCCTCTCATCAATGCTCATGGAATGCTGTTCGCCGGTTGAACCGGACACGAGGAGCGATTCGATTCCATTCGCTGCAAGATAGCGAACGATGGGGGCAAAGCCCTCTTCATTCAAGCTCTCGTCTTCAAAAAAAGGAGTCGGGATTGCGACGTTCAGCTTTTTCATAACGGCTTCCTTTCCTCCGGCCTCATGCGTGCCGAACCGAGTGGTGCAGCGCCTTCGCAGAACTTGCCGTCGCCGTCCCCGCTACTTCCCGGTGTGTCCGGGGCAGCGCGCGCCCATCAGTTTATCCCAGCGGGTAAACGGATGATACCGGTCCTTTTCCTCCGGCGCTTTCTCCAGAATCAGATTGTAGCAGGCCCGACACACCTTGCGGCCGGCGGCGTGAAT
Organism: Gorillibacterium sp. sgz306347; assembly: GCF_059735245.1. Classification (NCBI taxonomy): domain Bacteria; kingdom Bacillati; phylum Bacillota; class Bacilli; order Caryophanales; family Paenibacillaceae; genus Gorillibacterium; species Gorillibacterium sp. sgz306347. The sequence goes on along the minus strand of NZ_JCAPET010000022.1, from coordinate 40,904 downwards.
CAGGGCTTCCGGGATTCCTTTGGTCCGGAGCAGCTCTTCCCGGCTTTTGACCTCGATGTCTTCGTCGCTGAAGTCCACCGCCCGGTCGCTGGCCACCACCAGCCCGATGTCCCCCTTAAAGTCCGCCTCCCGCCGGGTTGTGCTTGGCTTGCCAAGGCTTGCCGCCAGCTTTTCATACTTGTCGTTATGCCGGTCCGGCACCGTTCCGTTGATCACCAGTAGCGCCGACCGAGGGTCCTGAAGCGCCTCGATAATCGGCTGGGCGATTTCGGTTTCCATCATCTGTTTTTTGGTCAGCACCTTCATGACACGCTCGCGGAATTCACCGAGGTAGTAAGCTTTTTCTTCCTTGCGAAGCTCCGGCGCGCCGTGGATGCCGACGGCCAGCGTCATCTCCAGGGCGCTTTTGCTTTGTTCCTGTTCGTTCATTGCCTTTCCTCCCTGCCGCTTCTCTTTCCGCTCTATTCTCTTCTATACGGAAGTCCGGGCAAAAGGTCCCAGCCGGCCCGCGCCAGCGAACGGAGGCTTTCGGTCAGGACTTCGGCCGAACCCGGTTCGTCGGAACCGCCTCCAGCGGATTGTCGGGCCAGTAATGCTTCGGGTAACGTCCCTTCAAGTCTTTCCGCACTTCAAAATAGCCTTCCCGCCAAAAGCTGGCCAAATCCCGCGTGACCTGCACGGGGCGCTGGGCCGGCGACAAGAGGCGCAGCGTCAGAGGCACGCGGCCGCCGGCAATCCGCGGGGTGTCGGTCAGGCCGAACATTTCCTGCAAGCGGACGGCCAAGGACGGGTTTCCGGGGTCGGAATAATCGACCGGAATCCGCGATCCGCTGGGCACGGCGATGTGGGTCGGCGCCCATTCCTTTACTTTCTCCCGCTCCGTCCAGGAAAGCGACGCCTCCAGAATCGCCGCCAGGTGCAGCTTCTCCACATCGGCCAGGCTCCGGCTGCCGTACAGATGCGGTCCCAGCCATTCGGACAGCCCGGCGATGAGGCCGTCTCCGGACCAATCGGGCCAGGACGGATCGAACCGGCGCAGGAAGACCACGCGCTCCTGCAGCTGCCGGGCGGCTTTGGTCCAGGGCAGGGCGTCCAGCCCTTCGGCGGCCAAGCCCGCAAGAAGCGCCTCCCGGACCGCCTCCGGGTCCGGGGCCGGCAGCGGCGACTCCTGCAGCAGCAGGGCGCCGAGCCGCTTGCGACGCCGAGCCCGCACCGCCTTGGCGGCCGGGTCCCACTCGACGGCCGTCTCCTCGCGGATCAGCGCGGGCGCGTGCCGCTCGACGTCGGCCGGATCGACCGGCGCGGCGAGCAAAATGCGGCTGTCCGCGCCGCGGTCGTCGAGCTCCGCCGCGACGAGGTAGTGCGCGGCGGACAGTGCCTGCGCGCTGCCCAGCGCGGCTCCGCGGCCGCCGGCCAGCAGGAAGCGGCCGTCCTCGCGCCGCTCGGCGATGCGGTCCGGGTAGGCGAAGGCGAGCAGCAGGCCGCTCGCCTCCTCCCCGGCCGCTTCCGCCCCGCCGGCCGGCACGCCGAGCGCGCGCTTCCAGCGGGCGGCCTCGGCCGCGATGCGGCCAAGCGGCCCGCCGCCGCCGTGCGCGTAGGCCCGGCGGAGCGCCGCCACCCGGACGCGCAGGTCGGCGTCCGGGGCCGCGCCGCCGACGCGCAGCGGGTCGCGCTCGCCGAGCAGCGCCGCGAGCTCGCAGGCGAGGCCGCCGAGGCCGATGCGGCGCGCCTCGAGCAGCATCCGCGCAAGCCGCGGATGCAGGCCGAGCGCGGCCATGCGCCGGCCGTCCGGCGTGATGCCGCCGGCGGCATCGAGCGCGCCGAGCCGGGCGAGCAGCTCGCGCGCCTGGGCGAGCGCCGCGGCGGGCGGCGCGTCGAGCCACGCCAGCTCGGCGGCGTCGCGGACGCCCCAGGCGGCGAGCTCCAGCGCGAGCGGCGCGAGGTCCGCCTCGAGCAGCTCGGGCGTGCCGCGCGGAGCAAGCCGGGCGTCGTCGTGCTCCGCCCAGAGGCGGTAGCAGACGCCCGGCGCCTCCCGGCCGGCGCGGCCCCTCCGCTGGTCGGCGGACGGCCGCGAGACGGCGGTCGTCTCCAGCCGGGTCATGCCGGTCCGCGGCGAAAAACGCGGCACCCGCATCAACCCGCCGTCCACCACGATGCGGACGCCGCGCACCGTCAGGCTCGACTCGGCGATGGAGGTCGCGAGCACGACCTTGCGCTCTCCGTCGGCCGACGGCAGAATCGCCCGGTCCTGCTCCTCCGCCGACAAATCGCCGTACAAAGGGGCGATCCGGACAGGACGGCCCCGCAGCGCCTCGGCGAGCAGCATCTCCGCCCGGCGGATTTCGCCCGCTCCCGGAAGAAAGGCGAGCACATCGCCTTCCTCTTGTTCAAGCGCAGCCAGCACCGTCCGGGCGACCGCCTCCTCCACCCGGCCCTCCGGCCGGCGGGCCGTATACCGGGTTTCCACCGGATAAGCCCGGCCTTCGCTGGCGAGAATCCGCGCTCCGCCCAAAAGGGCGGCTACCGGCTCCGCATCCAGCGTCGCCGACATAACGACCAGCCGAAGGTCGTCGCGCAGAAGCTCCTGCGCTTGCAGCGCCAGAGCCAGGCCCAGGTCGGCCTGGAGGCTGCGCTCATGAAATTCGTCAAACAGGATAACGCCCACGCCGCCGAGGCCCGGGTCTTCCTGCAGCATGCGGGTCAGCACGCCTTCGGTCACCACTTCGATGCGGGTCGCCGGCCCGGCTTGCGTGTCCGAACGGACGCGATAGCCGACCGTTTGCCCGACCCGTTCCCCCAAGGAAGAGGCCATATAGCGGGCCGCCGTCCGGGCGGCCAGCCTTCTCGGCTCCAGCATGACGATTTTGCGGCCGCCGAGCCACGGCTCATCCAGAAGCGCGAGCGGCACGCGCGTCGTCTTCCCGGCGCCCGGCGGCGCGGTGAGAACCAGATTCCGTTCGGTTTGCAGCGTTTCCTTCAGCGGTCCCAGTATTTCTTCAACAGGCAGTCCCATGCTCGATCCTCTCGACCAGGCCGCCGAGCGTTCAAGCGGCCGTTTCTATCTTTCGTTTCTGCTTCGCATTTTTTTATTGTACCCTTTCTCCCCGTAGGGCTCCAGTCTTTCCAGCCAAAGGCGTTCCAGAACCTCCAGCTCTTCCTTGTATTTGACCAGATCCGCCGGGTCGCCCGTCGCTTCCTCCTCGGGCTTGATCCGGTCCAGCACTTCAAACGCAAAGCCCTCTTCGCCGTACCGGTTCCAATCCGCCTGAAGCTCCTTGTTGGTATGCGTGCCAAGACCAAGCGTAAACCGGTCCTTATTAAAGGTTCCGTCCAGGTTCAGGCTGCTGCCGACCAAAAGCTTGCCGTTTGCCGTGTTGCGGATTTGATAAATCCCCATCGGGCGGTGGCTGTGCACATAGGAATATGCCAGCTCCTTGCGTTTTTCTTTTTCGTTCATCTTCTCCCCGTCCTCCTTTAAGTTCCCGTTCTGCTTATTCGCCCTCGCCGCCGCTTTTTTCATTTCCTTCGGGGGCTGTTCCTTTGATTCTCCGCTCGGGTCTTTTGCGGCACCGCCGCCGGCCGGCCCAGCCGCCCAATAACGGCTTCCGTCGGGCTCGCGCAGCAGAAAACGGGAATCGACCAGCGCCCGCCGCAGCGTCACAAAGTCGGGATGCCGCAGGCTCAAAATCGCGTTGACCTCTTTCTCGCTGTACGCCCGGCCCGGCTCGAAATCGTCCGCCAGGTGATCGAGCACAATCAGCCGGCGCTTCTCTTTGGCCGGGAGCTCCGCAAGCGGGCCGTTTTTTCCGTCGGGAAAATACCGGCCGAGAACCTCCAGCCGTTCCATGCGCAGTTTGGCGGGAGAAGGCGGAGCAGAGGCCGTGCCGGTACGGGGCCCGGTTCCTTTGCGCGGCGCGCGCTTCCGCTCCTCCCGCTCCATCAGCTCCATGGCCGCAAGGAAAAGCTTCGCCTGCTTCATTCGCTCGCGCAGCGCAAAACGGTGATTGCGGATGGTCGAGGCGCTGCCTGCGCCCAGCTCGGCCACGATTTCCCCGTCGGATTTCCCTTCCGCCGCTAGCCGGATGAGCCGCTTTTGCAGATCGGTCAGGCCGCTGCGCTTTTTATCCAGGGAAAGCAGAACCTCGAGCATGGAGCCGTGGGCTTCCGCCATGTGGCGTTTGGCATATGCGGAAGCGTCGTAGAAGCGGTCCTCCGCCGGATATATACGGCCTTGCTCGAAGGCTTCGCCGCAAACTAGACAGCGGTATGCTTGCTCTTCGGAATGAAAAACTATCCCTTCTTTCAAGTGTTCCAAGGATACGCCGGACAAAACTTCCTCATCCAGAATCATTTTGTATAATCACCCATTATGTCTATGAATTTGTTAGACACTTTATCATATCGTTTGGTTTTTGTAAATCACCCGGTTTTAAATCCGGTTTGCTTCTCCTCTTATTAAATGGCTTTTCATGGAACGGATTGGGATATAAATCCTTTTGAAAGGGGGCTGTTTCTACTCCAAACAAAGCGTTTAAGTAGTGTCATAGCAACAAGCAACACACACTAAACCAAAAGGCAACAAGAGAGGAGATGTCGAAAATGGGGATCATCTGGACGCTGATTGTTGGAGGTATTATCGGATGGTTGGCAGGCCTTATCATGGGTAGGGATATCCCGGGCGGCATCATCGGGAACATCATCGCCGGCTTTATCGGTTCCTGGCTGGGTACCGCCATTCTTGGCGAATTCGGTCCGGAAACAGGCGGTTTCTACTTCATCCCTGCGCTTATCGGTGCTGTCGTGCTTGTCTTTATCGTCAGCCTGATCCTGCGCTCCATCGGACGCAACCGGGCTTAATATCGGGCCAGACAGATAAAAACCGGCCTGATGCAAAAACCCTCTTCTTCCCGACCAACCGGGACGAAGAGGGTTTTTCATTTTTTCGCGGACGGATCAGGAATTCGAGGCGAGCATTTGCAGTTCGGGGTTATCCCTTTTCAGCAAAGCGGCCGTTTTCTCCCGGTACGCGGCGACGTCGGGAAGAACGGCATCCGTAATCCGGTCAAAAGGGCGGACCGCGTAATTCCGCCAATTGCGGAATTGAATGTAAGTCGGCAAAAAGCCGGGGCTGGCGATTTCGACCCGGGTTCCGTCCGGTCCTTCATGCTTAACAATGTCGACCCGCGCAATCCCGCCGATCTGACGCCATGGGTCGGATTGTTCCTGGGCAGCTATAAAATTGCCAAGCGAATAAAACACTAGCGTCCGTCCTCCGTCCGGCCTTGTCAGCCATTCGGACGTTTGCAGAACATGCGGGTGGTGCCCGAGAATCAGGTCCGCACCCGCGTCCGCAGCCAGCTTCACCCAGTTTCGCTGCTCGTCGTTCGGTTCCTGCATGTATTCCACGCCAAAATGCATGCTGACGACGACCGCATCGGCATGCGCCTTGGCGTCCGCGATGTCGGCCTTGAGCCGGGTTTCGTCCAGCAGATTCACCAGATACGGCTTATCCGCCGGAACCGGAATGCCGTTTGTTCCATAGGTATAGGCCAAAAAGGCGACTTTGATGCCGTTCTTGTCCAGAATGCGCAAGCTTTGCCGCTTCTCCTCGCTATCGTTGGCCCCCACGGACACAATCCCGAGACTGTCCCACTTGCGGATGGCCGAATAGATGCCTTCCGCCCGCGCGTCCATGGAGTGGTTGTTGGCCATGGAAACGACGTCTACCCCGCAGTCATGCAGCGCATCCGCCACTTCGTGCGGACTGTTGAATACGGGATAGTCGCTTAACCCGAGCTCTTCTCCCCCCACCATGCTCTCCGAGTTGGCAAACGTGATATCCGCCGAACGGAGGTCCTCCCGGACTTCCTTGAACATCGGGCGAAAATCGTAGCCGCCTCCTTCCAGCGCGGCATCCTTCCAAACCGAACGGTGGATCAGCACATCCCCGATGGCCGCAAGCGACAGCTTGCTGGTTTTTGCCGGCGCGCTGTCCGAAGCGGACGGCGCCGGGGTTGCGGTCGCTTCCCCGCCGGTCTGCGCCGGACGCTCCGTTTCTTTGACGCCGCCGGGGGTTGGCTTCTCCGTCTCCTGCCGGGCTTCATGCCGAAACGGCTCCAGCGACCATCCCGTCAGCCATCCCCCGATCAAAAACACCGTAATGACGGCCAAAAGCAGTAAAATGGCATTTCCACGTCTGATCCCCAATTTTTTTCTCTGTTTCAAGCTGATCCTCTCCTGGCTCCCTTTTTGTTTACATAACATATGTTCTGTAAACTCTAGGAAATATCTTACTGTTAAATACTTGGCGTCGCCGATCCGGCCCTTCTTTGAATGGACGGATTCAGGTACAATAAGGTTGCAGATTACCGAACGCATGTCCGGTCCCCGCGGATTGGAAGATTCGGCAAGTGGAGTGAAATTCATGAATATAATCAAAGCCAAAGACCGGGAAGAGCTGGAGAAAAGGCTGCCTCTCATGCCCTGGTACGTCGAAAAATTCATCAACTACAAGCTGCCCGACCTGTCGCCTTCGTCCCTATTGGAATACGTAAGAGATTACGAGACGTTTCTTTCCTGGCTGCTGGCGGAGGGAATCGCCCCGGGCGAGAAAATCGCGGACGTGCCGATCGAAACGCTGGAGCGGCTTCACATGGACAGCATCGACGCCTTCCGGATGCACCTCGCCTCCAAAAAAGACGGCGCCAACACCAAAACGACGATTTCCCGCAAGCTCTCCTCCCTTCGCTCCTTGTTTCATTACCTGAGCCAGATTGCGGAGGACGACAATTTCTATCCGCTGCTGAAGCGAAATATTATGGCGAAGGTAGAGATCAAGCGGACGCACAAGCCCAAGGATACGGCCGCCAAGCTGGAGGGCAAGCTGCTCCAGGAGGCCGAGATCGCCGAATTCGTCCACTATGTTCAGGAAGGGTACCGCGCGGATGTGGCTTCCAACAAACAGGCTCTATACGCCTATGAGAACAACCGGCTGCGGGATACTTGCATTGTCAGCCTGATTCTGAACTCCGGGCTGCGGGTCTCCGAGGTGGTCAACCTTAATCTCGACGACCTGGATCTGAAAAAGAAACTCGCGCACGTCTACCGGAAGGGCAAAAACGACGACACCTTCAAAACGCCGGTCTATTTCCGCCAGGACGCCATCGAGGCGCTTCAGGACTATCTGGACCGCCGGCAGACGGACTACCGTCCGCCCAAAAAGGAAAAGGCGCTGTTTCTGGCAATCCCGAACGGGCAAAAAGAAGGAAAGCGGATGACGCGGCGGGCCATTCAGGAAATGGTGATCAAATACGCCAAGCGCTTCGGCAAACCCTATCTGACGGTGCACAAGCTGCGCCATTCTTTTGCGACCGACTATTACCTGCAAAACGACCTGTACCGGACGCAGGATCAGCTGGGACACGCGTCGCCGGACACCACCCAAATTTACGCCCATCTGACCGACAAAACGATGTCCGAGGCCATTGACCGAAGGAAGGAGTAAGCGGACGGCCCGGCGCTCCCGGGCATAGCGAATTGGCAGCGAACTTCTTCTGGCAAGCGGGCCGGAATTGCTATACAATGAGTTGTCGTCGTTTTCTTCCTCCAAATTTACAGCAGAGAGGCTGAATCATGGATCCCGCATACCGGCATCTCCGAAAAAACGTGCGCAGCAACCTGGCGATGGGCATCGCTTCGGCGGTGGGCGTTAACTGTACCACCCCGTTTTTTGCCGTGGTGGCCGCCAAATACGGCGCCACCAATACCGACTACGCCCTGTTAAACTCCGTTCCGGCGCTGATGACCATCATCGCAACGCTTCCCGTCTCGGCCATCATCGACCGGTTTCCGAACCAGAAGAAGATTGCGGTCGGCATCATGCTCGTGAGCCGGATTACCTTTTTCCTGATGGCGCTGCTGCCGTTTCTGCCGTTCGGCCAGGTGAAGACACTGATTTTTCTCGTCGGCCTGTACACCGCCGCAAGCTCGATCGCCGGCGTAAGCTGGCAGGCTATTCTTGGGGAAATCGTGCCGATTCAGTACCGGAACAAAGTCATGGCGCAGCGTAACGTCTGGTCGAGCCTGACCGGCATCATTGTCGTGCTGGTGGCCGGCTGGTACATCGACCGGCTGGCCTTTCCGTACGGCTACCAGACGGCCTTCCTTCTGGGCACGGCGGGAGCGCTTCTGGAATGCTGGTATTTTCTTAAATTCAAAGTGCCGAGCGAAGAAGCCAAGCGCAATATTCGCAAAAAGGTTGGGGAAATCGTCCGTCACGTATCGATCGGGGAGCGGGTCAAGGAATTCGCGGGCCGCTTCCGCTTTCAGGCCGGACCGGAATTTTACCTGTTTTGCGGCGCGGCGCTTGTGTTCATCTTTGCCTGGATGGCGGCCTGGCCGGTGTTTACCAAGCTCAAGGTGGATGTTCTGCACGCCACCAATATGCAGATCAGCATCGACACAGTCGCCGGCGCCATCGGCTCCCTGCTCGGCTTCCGCTTCTGGCTCCGGGTCGCCGACCGAAAGGGAAACGGCATGACGCTTTTTTACGCCACCATGGGCGTCGCCTTTAATCCGATCATGTGGCTGTTCGCCCATTCGATGACCACGGTGTACATCGTGGACCTCGTCGGCGCTTTCATGACCGCGGGCTATACGCAGGCGCTTTTCAACCGCCAGCTGGAAATCGTGCCGCCCGCTTCCCGGCAAAAAGCAATCGCCTTCTACACCAGCCTTTCGCAGATCTCCGCCGTGCTTGCCCCTATGGCGGGCATGCGCATTTACGAGCTGCTTTCCTTCAACGGCACCATGTGGCTGTCAACTGCCGGACGCGTAATCGGTTCGGTTTGCTTTCTGGCCATTTTGTCGCCGTGGGTTCGCCGCAGGCTGCTTCCTCCCCGCTCCCGGAATACGGGCGTATAGGGAAAGCTCCCTTCAAAGTGTCAAAAGCGCATGCCGGCCCAGCCGGCATGCGCTTTTTTTAAACCCCCGAACCGGCGGCGCCAATCCTCACCCATTTTGCCGTTCGGTTTGCCTTTTTGTCGGAACGGGCGGTTTGGCCGGCGGAAAGCTCCGTCGAGCCGATGCCGAATTCCCCGAAACCTGCGGTTCCCCGGGAAATACAAAGCGGGAAATCGCGGCGTCCGCTGCCGCCGGAACGGTGGACATGCCGGCCCGGAGGAGTATAATGAAACAGTTGCGCCTGCTCCAAGCCAGGTCCGAAAGGAGTTTGTTTTCCTTATGTCCGCTTCATCGCTTGCCCCGCAAACCGAAACACGTGCGGCTGCTTACCCGCTTCTGCTTCTGCTGGGGGTTGTCGCCGTTTCCTTCTCTTCGATTTTTATCCGCTGGTCCGCCGCTCCCGCCCCTGTCGTGGGCATGCAGCGTCTTCTGCTGACCTGTCTGCTTCTGCTGCCCGTACTCCTGCTCCGGTACCGCGGCGAGATCGCCCGGCTGAAGCCGCGCAATTGGCTGCTGCTGGCCGCATCCGGCTTCGCGCTCGGTCTTCACTTTTTGTTCTGGATGAGCTCGCTGCATTATACGTCGGTAGCCAGCTCAACGGCCATCCTGGCCCTGGAGCCGATTGCCGTTACCATCGGATCGGTGCTTTTGTTCCGCCAGAAGTATCCTCCGCTCGCCCTCGCGGGCATGCTCCTGTCGATAGTCGGGGCCATCTGTATCGGCTGGGGCGACTTTGGCTTGTCGGCAGCGAACCTGTACGGCGATTTCCTCTCCTTTGCCGGCACTCTGACCGGTGCGGTTCATCTGCTGCTCGGACAGCGGATGCGGGCTGAGGTTTCCTCCGTTGTCTACAGCTTTTTCGTCTTTCTGTTCGGCGCTCTCCTGCTGGGTGTTTACAATCTGCTGGCCGGAAACGAAATGTGGGGGTACCCGCCCCGGGAATGGGGCATTTTCCTGCTGCTCGCCCTTGTCCCGACGCTGATCGGCCACTATCTGTTCAATTGGCTGCTGAAGCATATGAAGGCCTCCACGATTGCCGTTTCGATTCTGGGAGAGCCGCTGATTTCCACTCTGCTCGCCTATTTCTTTCTCCGAGAGTCCGTAAGCGCCCTGCAAGGGTTCGCGGGCCTTCTTCTCCTGGCCGGCGTTTGGCTGTTTATGCGCGAAGGCCGCCGCGAGCGGAACGCCGAAGCACAACAAACGGCGGAACGCGCGTCCGGCCTTTAGCGGGCGGACGGCTCCCAGGCGGCAAGATCCGCCGCAACGGGCGGGCCCGTTTCAAACCGGCCCCCGTTCCAGCGGTGTTCCGTCTGCCGGTACTCCCCTTTTTCCATGTCGTAATAAACATTGCGGAACGAGTCCGTTCCCGTTTTCGGATAACGCAGCCACTCCTCCGTACTTGCCGTATAAAGGTTTCGGGCCAATACCTCCACCTTCTCCGGTTTCAGGCTGAGGATGGCATAAACGCCTCCGTTTGAGCCGGTTTTTTGACCCGCCGCCAAATCAGGCAAACCGTCGCCATTGTAATCATCGAACCGAAGCGTTCCCGGCGCGCCTTTGTCACGGAAGAGCAGGGCGGCTTCCCCGAAGGCGTCGTTTAACCGGTATCGCATGATTTCTTTGCCTGACTCGTCGGCAATTACAAGATCGAACTTCCCCGTCCAGTACGTCCCTTCATAAGCGCCGGGCTCTTCATCGGTTTCTTTCCGGCCTTCCGCAAGCCGGACCGTGATCTCTTCGGGCGTTCCGTCGGAGTCGATATCCGCACTTCCTTCCGCCACAATACCCGGTTGGCCGGCCTCTTCATACGGGGAGGAAACCGGGACCGCCGATCCTACTGTCACTGGCGGCTGAACTGCTTTCGCCGGCTTTTCCGGGGGGCTGGAAAAGCCGGCATTCAGGCCGCTTTCGGCGTTTTCGGCACATCCCGCCGCCAGCAGGGCCGCGCCCAGCAGCAGCGTGATCGTTCGGATCGGGTATGCTTTTTCGCTCATTTCAACTGCTCCCTTGGCATACGATTTGATATGAAATAGGACGATGCGGCCCGATGCCGGGTTGCATACCAAAAGCCGGTCCCTCTCCCTATCACAAGAGGAACCGGCTTTCCGCGGATCGGCTTCTGCGATCCGTTAAGCACGCTGCTGCGATATGATGAGCAAACCGCTCTTAATCCGCTTTAACCGGTTTTCGGGCAAAGACCGCAACGGCCGCCGCCAGGGCCGCCGCTGTCAGCAAGAGCGCCGCCGCCAGCGCAAGCCCCCAATAATCGGGCGCTTGACCGCCCACCAGCCATTCCCCGGCCTGGCTGGTAAGCCGTGCCGGGTTGATTTTCATTCCCGCGCCCGGCAGGCCGCCAAGCAGGGACAGCACAATCGCGGCGGTCAGAGACACGGCGGCGGCGCCGCCTCCGCTGTTCAGCCAAGCGCTCATCAGAAGCGTGACGGTCAAAATCAGCGAAAACCAGGCGCCGTAAAGCAGGAACGCCGAAAGGGCGGGACCTGCCTGGACGGGTCCGATCAGCAGCTCGGTGTAGTACCAGGCGCCGGCATAGCCGAGGAGGAGCGAACCCCAGCAGAGGACCAGCGACACCGCCCACTTGGAGGACAAATAAGCAAACCGGGGAACCGGCTTGGCCAAAAGCATTCCCGTGATGCCCCGCTGTCTTTCGGCCGAGATGCTTCCCATAAAGGCGAGCACCAGGACGAGCAAGCCAAGGGTTCCGAAATTACTGAGCGTCCCCGCCATCGTTTCGCCCGGCTTGGGAAGGGGGATCTGCAAAACCGCGCCTTCCGGCAGGTTGCCGGCCGATTCCAGAAGCTCCGGCATCAAATAATACGTCACCGGCTGGGAAATGCCCGTGAGCAGAAAGATCAGCGGCACCCACAGCCATTTGTAGCTTCGTTTCAGCTCCAGCCATTCCTTTGCAACCAATACCCGCCATGCGTTCATGCCCCCACCGCCTCCATAAACAAGTTCTCCAGCGAGGTGTACGCCGCTTCAAAGCGAATAACCGGCACCGCTCGGGCGGCAAGATCGGACAGCAAGCGGCTCCGGGCCGCTTCCATGTCGCTCACCTTCAGACGGGCTGTCGTTCCCTCAACGGAAGCCTCCAGCACAAACGGTTCCTGCCGGACATGGGCCGCCCATTCCTCCAGCCTCGTTTCCGCCTCCACGACGATGACCGGCTTCCGGTGCGCCCGCCTCAAGTCTTCCAGCCGGCCGGCCAAGGCAATCTTTCCTTTGTTCATCATGATAATATCGTCGCATAAATCTTCCGCGTCATGCAGCACATGCGTCGAAAACAAGATCGTGGTCTGGTTTTTCATTCCGCGAAGCAGCTCCAGCAGCTCCCTCCGCCCCGCCGGATCAAGCGCCGACACCGGTTCGTCGAGGATCAAAAGCTCCGGCCGGTGCACCATCGCCTGCGCGAACCCGAGGCGCTGCTTCATCCCGCCCGAATACCCGCCGATCCGCCGCTTGGCGGCATCCTTGAGTCCCATGCGCTCCAGCAGCTCTTTTCCCCTTCGGTCCGCTTCCCGTCCGTCGACGCCGCACAGCTTGGCGGCAAACCGGAGGTATTCCAATCCGGTCATCCAGTTAAAAAAGGCCGGAAACTGCGGCAGATAGCCGATCCGTTTGCGGATATCCCCGTTCTCCGCTCCCTGAAAGCGAATGCTTCCGGAGGTCGGTTCGACGAGCCCGCAGAGCATGTTCAGCGTCGTGGTTTTGCCGGCGCCGTTCGGTCCGAGAAGGGCCGTGCAGCGGCCCCGGCCGATGGCAAAATCGAGCCCGTTTACGGCCGTCACGCTGCCGAATGTCTTGACCAATTCCTTTCCTTCAAGCAAAATGGCGTCCGCGGTCCCGGCGCTCATCAATCATTCCTCCTGCCGAGCACGAAATACGCGACCGGCCCGATCATTTGCCCCAGTACAATGACGGCCGCCCAGACCGCTTTCCGGCCCCGGACGCGATCCTTTTCCTGCCGGATCAGGTCCGTCAGCGCAACAATCATCAGAATCACCTGCAGCGCAACCACAGGCAAAAGCAGCTTCCAGTCAAATCCGAGCTGTTCGGTCCATTCGTTCATCTTAACGCCCCCGTTTTCTCCGCAGCGATTCCCGCAATACGCTCCATCCCCCGCGAACGACCAGCAGATAGACGACCAAAACCGACGGCACATTGATGCAGCCGATAATCCCCCAAAACCATGGATTCACGTCGCGCTTGCGCGCGTCCAGAAAGAGCCAGGTGCCTTGCGCCAGCAGCAGGCCGACAATCAGCATCCAGGCCCATACCGGAAGATCCTCCGGGTTCATCTGATGGCTTTTCATGGCTCCACCCGCCTTTTTTCGCGCGGCCGCCTGAACGCCCCCGCCGCAGCCGCAACGAGAGCGGCTGCCGTTCCCGCTTGCAGCAGCAGATAAGCGAACGGCGCTTTCAGGACCAGCACAAGCGAAACGGTCAGGACGGAGAGCGCCGCGGCCAGAAAACCGGCCAGCTCGCGTCTCCGCTTGCGGCGGAGGGCGAGGCGCCCCGCGGCGAGCGCCGCTTCCAAACGGCCAAGATCGGGCGGTTCCACCGGGTAGGCGTCGTCCAGCTGCCCGAGCGCCTGCCGGAGCAACTCCGCGGCTTTTGCCTCGCCGTCTCCTTCCTCAACCATTGGTTGGAACGGCAGCTTCGGCAGGTTCTCGCCGGTGTTCCGTTTCATGGTCCGTCAGCTCCTTTCTGAGTGCTTGCAGGGCTCCGTGAATGCGCGATTTAACCGTACCTTCCGGCACCCCGGTCATGCGGGCGATTTCTTTTTGGCTGTAGCCGTAATAATGCTTGAGCACAACGGCGATCCGGGCTTCCTCCGTCAAACCGCCGAGCGCTTCCAGAACGTCCGGCCAGTCCGTGCCGGAAGCCTCCAGCTTCCAGCGCAGCGCCCGGCCGTTTTGTCCGCGGGCTTCGGCCTCCAGCAGCCGCCGTTCTTTCTCTCTTCGCCGCCGGCTGTCGATAAAAAGCCGGGTGGCGATGGAGATCAGCCAGGTGGAGAAGCGGGACCGCCCGTCAAAAAGGGCGATCTTCTCCAGCACGCGGACCATTGTCTCTTGTGCGAGGTCTTCCGCTTGTTGGGGATGCAGCGTAATTTTGAGCAGGTACTTGACCAGGAAGGCGTAATTGTCACGCAAAAGTTCGGCGAGGGCGGACAAATCTCCGCTGCGTGCGCGCTCCGCAAGCTCTTTTTCGTTGTCCATCCGGCTCCCCCTTTCTTCCTGTCAAACGTTTGACGAACGGGGCCTCCATTTCGTTCACGGGCGTCAAAAAAACTTTTCACCGGATAATTTCGATCATCTGCCGGACCTTTCGGCTGTCGCCCGCCAGCTCCGCCTCCTTTACCTTCAGTTGGGAGGACCCGTCGCCGTCCAAAAAGATGCCGTCCACAAGCCGGTCTCCTCCCGTTTCCTTGACGGCCGTGCGGAACTGTTCGCCGGTGCATAAATCCTGGGTCACGTACAGGCGCAGACGGTTGTCCCGGTCGTAGGCCGCCGCGGTGCGCATATGCGGTGCATCCAGCCCCGGCATATGCTCCGCTTCCGCCAGCTTGTGCCATTCCGCCTCGCGCCCCAAGTTCAGGCTGATTCCGCCTTGAGCCCAATACCGGCCGCGGTCGGTCACCTGAAGGTCGGCGGCGGCCAACGCTTTTTGGACCGAAAAGCGCCCCGCCGCCTCGTCCCATACCAGCGTGCCCCGCGCATACTTCGCGTTATACCAGCCCGAGCCGTAGCCGTTCGGCTTTCCGGCCGTCGGCTTGTCATTCATGACGGCCATGCTGAGCAGGCTGTCTTCATAAAAAAAGCCCCCGTTTACGCCATATGCTCCAGTTTCAGCTACACTGGCTGTAATGGCGGTGAGCCGGATGTTGTCCGGGCTTGTTTCCAGTTCATGCACCGTAATCCCGTTCGATGCCGTAACCGAACGATACCCGTATTCCTTCGGGTGGTGCTGTTCTTCTTTTCGGGCCCCGTCCTGGTAGAGCGCAGCGCCAATACCCAGCACCGCCGCCAGGATCGCGAGCAGCAGCCCCGAGCGGGGAATTATTCTTTTGGGGTGATAGGAATTCATCGGACCCTCCTGCTTCTGCGGTTTTTCCGCATTGCCTCATAATGGGTTTCTCACCTGCTCGATGGCGGTGGAGCTACCTATATTCGACACAGCCTCCGGGTTTCCTTCCTTCTGCCAACGGCAAAGGAAGAGACTTCGGGAGCCTCTTCCCTTCGCACCTAATGCCCATAAGCGCCGAAACGCAAAAAACCGCATGGCCCCGATCGGCCATGCGGTCTCAAAGAAGTGCTTCCGCCCGAAAGCGGCGGCTGCTCAGCTCTTGTCCAGCTCGATTTTCTCGGCGACGCGGTCGCGCACCACCTCGACGGCCGTCTGGAGAATCGCATTCATTTCGCTTTGGGATTGCTGGTATTCGCGCACAATCGGAATGTTATCCAGCTCCTCCTGCAGCGCTGCGATCTCGGCTTCGATTTTGGCGGTCATGCTCCGGTTGCCGAGCGATTCGAAGGCGACAATTTCCTTCTGCTTTTTCTTGATCTCGGCGATCAGCTTCTGGATGTGCTTGTTGCGGTCGACTTTGCTTTCGGCGCGGCGGAAGAAATCCGCTTCTCCGGATTCGGCGATAAGCGCTGCAAGCTCGCGCGCCTTCGCCATGATGTCCTCGCGGCTCACCGGCTTGCCGTTAGTCATGAACGCTCACCGCCGCCGCAATTTCCGCTCCGGCGTCCGCCAAATCCCCGACGAGCTCGCCGCGCAGAAGCCAGGTTTTCGGTTCGGTGACGCGGACCAACACCCGCTTGCCGATCAGTTCGCGGGAGCCGGCGAAATGCACCAGCTTGTTCGTGCGCGTGCGGGCCGATAGAATGTCGGGGTTGGTTTTGCTCTCTCCCTCGACAAGCACTTCCAGGACCTGCCCGTTCAAACGGTCGTTGCTCTCCTTGCTGAGCTCGTTCATCAGCGCGTTCAAGCGGGCGAGCCGTTCTTTCTTCACTTCCTCGGGCACGTCGTCCTGCATGGAGGCAGCCGGCGTGCCCACGCGCGGCGAGTAGATGAACGTAAAGGCGGCGTCAAAGCCGACCTCGCGCACCAACGACAGCGTATCCGCAAACTGCTCCTCCGTCTCGCCAGGGAAGCCGACAATGATGTCGGTCGTCAGGGAGGCGTCGGGCAGAGCGGCACGGATTTTGCGCACGAGCTCCAGGTAGCTTTCCCGCGTGTACTTCCGGCTCATCCGCTTCAGCATCTCTGTGCTGCCCGATTGCACCGGCAGGTGGATATGCTCCATCAGGTTGCCGCGCTTCGCCAGCACCTCGATCAGGTGATCGTCAAAATCGCGCGGGTGCGAGGTCGTGAACCGGACGCGGGGAATCCCGATCTTGCGCACATCGTCCATCAAATCCCCGAACCGGTAATCCAGGTCTTCAAAATCTTTGCCGTAGGCGTTTACGTTCTGCCCGAGCAGCGTGATCTCCTGGAAGCCCTGGCGGGCCAGCTCGCGGACTTCAGCGAGCACATCCTCCGGACGGCGGCTCCGCTCCTTGCCCCGGGTGTAAGGGACGATGCAGTAGGTACAGAACTTGTCGCAGCCGTACATGATGTTGACCCAAGCCTTGACGCCTTCCCGCTTCTTCGGCAGGTTTTCGACGATATCGCCTTCCTTGGACCACACCTCAATAACCATCTCCTTGCCGAAGGCGGCATCGCGCAGCAGCTCCGGCAGCCGGTGGATGTTGTGCGTTCCAAAAATCATATCGACAAACGGATGCTTTTGCAGAATGCGGTTCACGACCGCCTCCTCCTGGGACATGCAGCCGCAAACCCCGAGCATCAGCGACGGTTTTTCGGTTTTCAAGGTTTTCAGGTGGCCCAGCTCGCCGAATACTTTGTCTTCGGCGTTTTCGCGGACGGCGCAGGTGTTCAGCAGAATCACATCCGCCTCTTTGCGGTCGTCCGTAGCGGTATACCCCATGGCTTCGAAAAGCCCCTTCAGGGTTTCGGTGTCATGCTCGTTCATCTGACAGCCGTAAGTGGTAATGGAATAAAATTTGCCGGCGCCAAAGTCGCGCATGTCCTCGGGGATGCCGAAATCGTAATGCACCTCGATGCCTTCTTTGCCGCGGCGCTTGCCTTCTTTATAGCTCGGTTCGGATTTGATGTTGATCTCCCGCTTGCCGATCCGAATCCGCTTGCCGTCCTCGTCTTCGCTCAATACCTTTACATTCGAGAAATCAAAGTATTTGGAGTAGTCTTTGCCCGCGACGGATTTTAAGTCCGTTGAGCTTTGCTTCTCCTGGGTCATTTCAGATTCACGTCCTTTGTGCAGAGTAGGGAACATAGTACATCATTATACCACACCGTCCGCGGGGCGATCTACGAGAAACCTGGCGTTTCGTCGGCTGGCCGCAAAAAAGCCGTCCTCCCCCCGAATCGGGAAAGAAGACGGCTTGTCCGAAGCCTGCGGCGATCAGCCGATAATTTCGGCGGTGTCGCCGGTTTTTGCGCCGGCGGCGTTAGCTTCGTCGGTGTCGATGTGGAAATCAAGCGCAAAGCTGTCGGAAACGCGGGCGATGACGTCTTCAAATACCAGCGGGCGCTCCGTGTTCACGCGGACGCTCAGCATCTGCTTGTCCTGAATGCCCCATTTTTCGGCATCGCTCGTATGGAAGTGAATGTGGCGGGCGGCGACAATAACGCCTTTGTCCAGTTCCACTTCCCCCGCCGGACCGACGATCTTGATGCCGGGCGTGCCTTCGATGCTGCCGGATTCGCGAACCGGCGCTTTGACGCCGATCGCAAACGAATCGGTGCGGGAAATTTCCAGCTGGGTCGCCTTGCGCACCGGTCCAAGAATCCGCACCTTGTCAAATTTGCCTTTCGGGCCGACAACGGCAACCGTTTCTTCGGCGGCAAATTGGTCCGGCTGGGACAGCTCTTTCATGACATGCAGCTCGGCGCCTTGGCCGAACAAAATTTCAAGATGCTCCTGGGTAACATGGATGTGACGCGCGGATACGCCGACAGGGACTTGTTTCACGATCATTCCACTCCTTTTGTTATAAGCACAGCCGATCCGCAAACGGATGCGGCCGCTTGCTGAAGATCACACTTGTACTATTTTACTCTTTTTTACCCAAAAGAAAAGGCAGAAGCATCACATGCGCGACTTTTTTATCCATTCCAGGTCTTTAGCTGTCTGAAGGAGTGCCTGCCGAAGGAAGGTTTTTTTCCAGAAAACGCCGCCAATTGCCGGCCATGATGTCCCGGACCAGGTCCTCGCTGAAATGCAGCAGGAGCAGCTCCGCGAGAGCGGGAAAATCCTCGGGGGAAGCAAGCCCGGCAAGCTTGCCGGCAAATCCGTCGAAATCGGAGCCGAAGCCGATGTTCCGCGCCGCCCCAAGCGAACAAAAATGGTCGATGTGGCGCAGCAGGTCAAGCGCGGAGGAAGGCCGTACGGCAAGAAAAGGCGGATAGAAGTTCAGCCCGATGCAGCCGCCCCGGGCGGCGATCGCCTGAATATGCACATCCGTCAAATTGCGCGGATGCGGACAAATCCGCCGGGCGTTGGAATGCGAAGCGATGAAAGGCCGCTCCGACAACGTCAGAAGCTCCTCCACACCGCGGTCGGCCAAATGCGAGACATCGATAATCAGGCCGAGCCGTTCGCATTCCCGGATAAGCTCGATGCCCTTTGCCGTAAATCCGGCCCCGCGGGGTTCCATAATGCCGTCCGCCGCCCAGTTGGCCCGGTTCCAGGTCAGTCCGATCAACCGGACGCCCAAGGTATGCAGAAGCCGAAGGTGGCTCAGCTTTCCTTTCAAGGCGTCGGCGCCTTCCAGGGCAAGGATCGCGGCCAGCTTTCCTTCCTTGCGCGCCCGCCTCAAGTCTTCCGGACTGCGCGCCAGCGCAACCGCCCCGCCGGCCAGAACCCTTTGATAAAAGGCGTCGATCATTTCCAGAACGGGCGAGATGCCTTCGTCCGCCCGGCTTTCGGTCACATAGAGGGCAAATACTTGCGCCTCCGCCCCGCCCTTCCGCAGCCGCGGCAAACAGACATCCGCTTCCGGCTGTTCTTTTTCGAAGCGGATGCCCGGCTCCGCGAGCATGCGGCTCAACAGATCGCAATGAGCGTCAATCACGTTCATCCCGCTGCCTCCCGAAAAGAAAATGCAAGGCAAAAAACCCGTTTACGGGTTCGTAAACAGGCTTGATTTTTCCAACATTCCGGATACCTTTTCACCGGGGCTCCACGATCAGCTTGATTGCCGTCCGGTCTTCCCCGTCGATCACGATATCGGTAAAGGCGGGGATGCATATCAGATCGACGCCGCTCGGCGCCACAAATCCGCGGGCAATGGCTACCGCTTTGATCGCCTGGTTCAGCGCGCCCGCCCCGATTGCTTGCAGCTCGGCCGCACCCCGTTCACGCAAGACTCCGGCCAGCGCTCCGGCCACGGAGTTCGGATTGGATTTTGCTGATACTTTCAATACTTCCATGAAAGGTACCTCCTCAGGAATGATGGATTGACTCCAGTACCCATCCTATTCGGGAGCCTGAGGAATAATACCAGGGTGCCCGCTCCGCTGGTTTAGGTCCACTTACGAAACAGCGGGCAATCTGCCGGATCAGCCACAAGCTACTCCAGCAGCGCCTTCTCTTCATCCAGCCGGATCAGGGAAACGCTCTTGGCGCGGGATGTGGCATCGTCAATCTCGACAAATACGCCGTTCAGGTGCCACTTGCCTTCGTCCACGATAAACCGCACCGGCAGCGCCGTCTTGAATTTGCGCAGCACCGCATCCTTCTCCATCCCAAGCACACCGTTGATAGGGCCTGTCATCCCGGCATCCGTGACGTATGCCGTTCCTTCCGGCAAAATGCGTTCGTCATGGCTTTGCACATGGGTATGCGTGCCCACAACGGCGGACACGCGTCCGTCGAGATGCCAGCCCATGGCAATCTTCTCCGAGGTCGCCTCGGCGTGAAAGTCAACAAAAACCGGCCGGCGTTTGCTTCCGTACGCGTCCAGAATGCTGTCCGCCTTCGCGAACGGGCAATCAATCGGCGGAAGAAACGTCCGGCCCTGCAGGTTGACCACAAGCAGCTCTTTGCTTCCGCTTTTCAGCAAACAAGAGCCGTTCCCCGGCGTTCCCTCCGGAAAGTTTGCGGGACGGATCAATCGCGGTTCATCCTCGATAAAATCGAAAATCTCCTTCTGGTCCCACGTGTGGTTGCCCATCGTAATGCAGTGAACGCCCAGCTCGAAAAAGCCGGCTGCGATCGGACGGGTTATGCCTCTGCCATGCGCCGCGTTTTCACCGTTTACGATAATGAAATCGGGCCGGTATTTCGTTTTGAGGCCCGGCAGCTGGCGCTTCAGCGCGTCGCGGCCCACCGAACCGACCACATCTCCAATAAACAATACCCTCACAGGGGCTCCTCCCTTCGTTTCGCCGCAGAAAGGGGAAAAGTGGCCTGTCGGCCACTTTTCGTCTCGCGGGTTTCCTATTTGGCATATTCGACCGCGCGTGTTTCGCGAATTACCGTCACCTTGATATGACCCGGGTAGTCCAGTTCATTCTCAATCTTCTTGGTAATGTCGCGCGCCAGGCGGAACGCTTCCGTGTCGTCCACTTTTTCCGGCTGCACCATAACCCGGATTTCGCGTCCGGCTTGAATGGCGTACGATTTCTCGACGCCGTCAAAGGACTCGGAAATCTCTTCAAGCCGCTCGAGACGTTTGATATACGTCTCGAGCGTCTCGCGGCGGGCTCCCGGACGGGCGGCCGACAAGGCGTCGGCAGCGCCGACCAGCATGGCGATAACCGATGTCGGTTCGACGTCGCCGTGGTGGGAAGCAATGCTGTTCACCACGACGGGATGCTCTTTGTACTTCCTCGCTATTTCGACCCCAATCTCAACATGGGACCCTTCCACTTCATGATCAAGCGCCTTGCCGATGTCGTGAAGAAGCCCGGAACGTTTCGCCAAAGTAACGTCTTCCCCGAGCTCTCCAGCCATAAGTCCTGCCAGATAAGCAACTTCCATGGAGTGCTTCAGCACGTTCTGACCGTAGCTGGTACGGAAACGGAGTCTGCCCAAAATTTTGATCAGATCCGGATGCAGGCCGTGAACGCCGACCTCGAAGGTCGCCTGCTCGCCGTATTCGCGAATGCGTTCGTCCACTTCCTTGCGGGACTTTTCCACCATTTCTTCGATGCGGGCCGGGTGAATCCGTCCGTCCGCAACGAGTTTCTCCAGCGCATTCCGCGCGATTTCGCGGCGGATCGGGTCGAACCCGGAAAGGATGACCGCTTCCGGCGTATCGTCGATAATCAAATCGATGCCGGTCAAGGTTTCGAGAGCACGGATGTTCCGCCCCTCGCGTCCGATAATGCGCCCTTTCATCTCTTCGTTCGGCAGGGTGACCACGGATACCGTCGTCTCTGCCACGTGGTCGGCGGCGCAACGCTGAATCGCCAAGGAAATGATTTCTCTGGCTTTCTTGTCGGCTTCCTCCCGCGCTTGCAGTTCAATCTCTTTGATCAGTTGAGCCGTCTCGTGACGTACTTCCTGCTCCACGTTGGTGAGGATGATGTTCTTGGCCTCTTCCATCGTTAACCCGGAAACACGTTCGAGCTCGGTCACTTGTGCTTTCAGCAGTTGATCGATTTGCGCTTGGGTTTCATCGATCCGCTTCTCTTTGTTGGCCATTTGCTCTTCTTTGCGTTCCAGGGATTCGTGTTTTTTATCCAGCGATTCCTCTTTCTGCAATAACCGTCGCTCTTGTCGCGCTGTTTCATTCCGACGTTCGCGAATGTCTTTATCAGCTTCGGCCCGAAGTTTGTGAATTTCGTCCTTTGCTTCAAGCACCGATTCTTTCTTGAGTGCGTCGGCTTCCTTTTTCGCACTTTCGATTATTTGTTCAGCCGCGCGCTCGGCGCTTGAAATTTTCGCTTCAGCAAGAGACTTCCGGATAAAATATCCAATCCCAGCGCCAATGAGAAGACCAACAACGAGTGCGATGATGGCCCAAACGATTGCCTCGTTAGGCATCCATTTTCACCTCCTCGCCGTTCCCTGAAGACTAGCTTGGGATTTGTTCAGTTGTAAACCCTTTTTACCGTTTCACATAGATGCTTCCATAACGGGATAATAAATCATCGGCTTTCCGCCGATTCGGTGCTGGATTCGCAGGAAAAAAGACAAGTAAAAATTGGCGATTTTACTTATTTGCGAATCATCACTTTAAGTGAAAGAGATATCAATATTTTAGCTGTAGCGTAAGAATCTTGTCAAGTTATCCTCACACGGGCGGCCCCTTGGGGAAGGAATTGGCGCACCGTGAAAATTAACACCCTTAATAAGATGATTAATCTGCTAAATCATCTTCGGAAAAGCCGCCGTCCCATTCATCCTCCCCCAAGCCGGGACCGCTAACTTCTTTCACAACGCCCGAGACAAGAGAGGGCGAAAAACCTCGTCGAGCCAGAAACCCGTAAAGCTTGCGTTTCCGGTCCACCGTCTCCCCCGAGAGCTGCTTCCACTTTTTGCGGGCGAGAAAAAGCGCTTGCTCGCGCTCCTCTTCTTCGCTTATTTTGCCCACCGCATCGCGAATCAGCCCTTGGTCGATGCCTTTCTGCTTGAGCTCCAGCTCTACCCATTTCCGGCCTTTTTTCTGCAGGGTGACCCGTTCCCGGGTCCACAGCTCCGCAAAGTGGCGGTCGTCGATGTACCCCCGTTCCTGTAGGAATCGCACGGTCGATTCGATCAACGGCGATTCGTACCCGCGCGTTTCCAGCTTTTTGCGGACTTCCTGAACGGAACGGGCCCGCACGCTGAGAAACCGGATCGCATCCTGGTAAGCTTTATTCTGTTCTTCCTCATGCAAAATCCGTTCCAGCTGCTCGGACTCCACGGGTTCGTCTTTCAGCAGCCTGTATTTGATCAGTACGTCTTCATGAACGGAAAACGCGTACTCCCCGTCCAGGTAAATGTTATAACGGGAGCGGTTTTTCTTCTGCCGTTCCACGGAAGTGATCATCTTTGCACGGTTGGTATTGTCCGTCTCCACGGGCGTCGCTCCTTTGTCCAGAGGCCGGCGCTGCGCGCTGCGGCCAAACATAAAAACGCCGCACCTTGCGAGGTGCGGCGGGAGGTATTATTCCAATGCCAGAATCGGATCTTCGTCTTCGTCATCTTCCTGTTCGGTTACGACAGTCACCAGGTTGCTGTTCGCCCGGATCCTCTTCTCGATGGTATCCGCCACTTTCGGATTATCCTTCAGGAACTGCTTGGCGTTCTCGCGTCCCTGGCCAAGCCGGTCGCCGTCAAAGGAATACCATGCGCCGCTCTTGTCGACGATGTCCATCTCGGTGCCGATGTCGACCAGGCTGCCTTCCTTCGAAATGCCTTCCCCGTACATCATGTCCACTTCCGCCTGCTTGAACGGAGGGGCCACCTTGTTCTTGACGACTTTGATCCGGGTCCGGTTGCCGATCATGTCGTTGCCCTGCTTCAGCGTCTCAATCCGGCGCACATCCAGCCGGATGGTCGAGTAAAACTTCAGCGCCCGGCCGCCCGGCGTGACTTCCGGGTTCCCGAACATGACGCCGACTTTCTCGCGGAGCTGGTTGATAAAGATCGCGATGACCTTGGATTTGTTGATCGCGCCGGAAAGCTTCCGAAGCGCCTGCGACATCAGCCGGGCCTGCAAGCCGACGTGGGAATCGCCCATCTCGCCTTCAATTTCCGCTTTGGGCACAAGAGCCGCCACGGAGTCCACGACGATGATGTCCACCGCGCCGCTGCGCACCAGAGCCTCGGCGATCTCAAGAGCCTGCTCGCCGGTATCGGGCTGGGACAGCAGCAGCTCGTCAATGTTGATGCCGAGCTTGCTGGCGTAAAGCGGATCGAGCGCGTGCTCCGCGTCGATGAAGGCGGCTTGTCCGCCGGCCTTCTGGACTTCCGCGATCGCATGCAGGGCGATCGTGGTTTTACCGGACGATTCCGGTCCGTAAATTTCAATGATTCTTCCTCTGGGGAAGCCGCCCACTCCGAGGGCTATATCAAGTGCAAGAGAACCGCTCGGGACAGTTTCCACCTGCATGTGGGTGGATTCTCCAAGCTTCATGATCGAACCCTTGCCGAATTGCTTCTCAATGTTGCGCAATGCCATTTCCAATGCTGCGCGCCGATCTGACAAACGACTCACATCCTTCTCGCGTTTATATATCTATTTTACTCTTTTTTGATGCATTTGCCAAGCATTTTTCGAACATACATTCGTATTTTTTTCTTCTGCGGCCGAACGGTCATTCCTTCATCCGCTCCCGGAAGCTTGCGCCGCATCCGGCCCTTAATGTGCATTCCCCCGCCTTTCGGAACAGTCCGCTTTCTCCCTCGCGGCATTAAAAAACCGCAGCGAACCGGTTCGCTGCGGTGCTTCCGCCGTTAACTTGTCTTTAGTATAAAGCCCGGTGGCGGAATGCGCAAGCCGGACGGCGCACAGAGCCGGCTTCCGCGAGGCGGACGGAAATCCGGGAGCCTGAGCCCGTATCTCCCTCTCCAAGCCTATACGCCTGTATGGGCTTCGGAATAAACTTTAGGGCGTTCCCGACGGCTCTGGAGCATCCTCCGTCTTCAATGAGGCCCAGAGATGGTAGAGCGCGGTTTTGGCCGCCTTCAGCTTCACGGTCTCCCGGTTCCCGTTGAAGCGGGATTCGTAAACGGCCGTCGGCCGCCCGCCGCGCGCGATTCCGAAGTACACCAATCCGGCCGGCTTGCCCTCGGAAGGCCCCGGTCCGGCCACGCCGGTAACGGACACGGCATAATCCGTTCCGGTGGCCTTCCGCAGGCCATCCGCCATGGCTTCGGCCGTTTCCGGGCTTACGGCGCCCGGCGCGCCGTCTCCTTCCAGCAGCGAGCCGGGGACGCCGAGCAGCGAACGCTTCAATTCGTTCGAGTAGGAAACAACGCCGCCCCGAAACGCTTCGGAGCTGCCGGGGATGGTGGTGATCAGGTCGGAGACAAGCCCGCCCGTGCAGCTTTCCGCCGCCGACAAAGTCAGGCCCTTTTCCTTGAGCAGCCGATAAACCGCTGTTTCAATCGACACGTCCTCCTCCGCATACAGATGCCGGCCCACCCGGCTCCGGATTTCGGCTTCGGTCTCTGCCATCTTGCCGAGCGCTTCTTCCCGCGTGCCGGCGCGCGTGGTGAGCCGGATCGTGACTTCCCCCTCCTTGGCGTAGGGCGCGATCGTGGGGTCTGTCTGGGCCTGAATCAAATCAAGCAGCGCATGCTCCAGGTTCGATTCCCCGATCCCGGCGAATTTCAGCATTTTCGAAAAAAGCGGCGTTTCGCCGTTCATTCCACCGCGCAGCCAGGGAATGGCGTAATCGAGAAACATCGGCTTCATTTCCCGCGGCGGTCCAGGCAGCAGAATATAACGTTTGCCGCCCCGCTCGATAGCGGCGCCCACCGCCAGCCCCGTGTCGTTGGGCAGCGGTTCGCTTCCTTCCGGCAGCAGAGCCTGGCGGGCGTTGCTCTCCACCATAACCGTTTTCCGGTCGCGGAAGAACTTCTTCATCTTCTCCAAAGAAGGTTCGTCGCTGATCAGCCCCACGCCAAGCATATCCGCCAGCACGTCCTTGGTCAGGTCGTCCTGCGTGGGACCCAAACCGCCGGTGCAGATCACAAGGTCGGCGCGTGCCGCGGCCAGTTCCAGCGCCTGGCGCAAACGAACGGGATTGTCCCCGACAACGGTCTGAAAATAAACATCGACCCCGATAGCCGCGCAGTGCTGGGCCAGAAACTGAGCGTTGGTGTTTACGATCTGGCCCAAAAGAAGCTCGGTGCCTACGGCGATTAGTTCGGCTTTCATGAGGTACCCCTTTCTTTCTCTCAGGATGTCCGGCGGCAAAAAAAGAACCGCGCTGTTCCCCGCCGCCGGCATGCCGGTAAGCGGCCATCCGATCAAACGGAAACGAACAACGCGGAGCGCACCGTCAAACCGGCCGGCTGCCTGCTAGGCATCCGACAGATTAAGCAGTTCCTTGTTCTTTAAGAAATAATCGACCCCGGAATAAATGGTGACGACCGTGGCGATCCAGAGGGCAATCTGATCAAAGGGAATGCCGATAAAATGAAAAGGGAAGTTGTTGAGCAATAGCGCGATAATCGCCGTAATCTGGGACGCCGTCTTCCACTTGCCCCACTTGCTGGCCGCCATGGCGTGCCCCTGCAGCGCCGCAATTTGCCGAAGCATCGTGACGGCCCATTCGCGGCTGATGATGATGATGGTGATCCAGGCCGGGCATTTGCCCATTTCAACAAGCGAGATCAGTACGGCGGTGACCAGCAGCTTGTCCGCGAGCGGGTCGAGCAGCTTGCCCAGGTTGGTCACGAGCTTGTTCTTGCGGGCAATATAGCCGTCCAGGCTGTCCGTACTCGCGGCGATGATAAAAATCACCGTCCCGATGATCTGGTTGTATGTAATCTCAAAGCCTCCGAAATGGATCACGGGAAACTTCATTTGGACCAGAAGAAAGAAGACGATGATCGGGACCAGGAAAATCCTGGCCACCGTAATCCGATTGGCCAGGTTCATGCGATTTCCTCCCCGGAAAGGTCAAATTCTAGCGAATGGGTGATCCGCACCTTGGCGATGCGTCCGATTTGCGTCTTGCAGCCCGAAACAAACACTTCTCCGTCAATTTCGGGTGCGTCGTGCTGGGACCTTCCAATATACACGTCGCCGCGCCCATCATAGCGCTCGATCAGCACATCCATCAGCCGCCCGACCTTGAGATCGTTTTTCTGCTTGGAGATTTCCCGCTGGATTTCCATCAGCTGGTTGGCCCGGGCTTCCTTTACGTCCTCGTCGATCTGGTCGGGAAGCCGGGAGGCCGGGGTGTCTTCTTCCTGGGAATACGTAAAGACGCCGAGCCGGTCAAACCGGATCTCCTTCACAAATTCGATCAGGCGGGCAAAATCCTCCTCCGACTCGCCCGGAAATCCCACGATGATCGAGGTCCGAAGGGAAACGTCGGGGATACGGGCCCGGATTTTCGCCACAAGCTCGCGCACGTCCCTTTGCCGGCCCGGTCTGCGCATCCGGCGAAGAATAGTGTCCTCGCTGTGCTGAAGCGGAAGGTCGATGTATTTACATATTTTGGGATTTGACGCAATCGTTTCGATCAGCTCATCCGTAAAAAAGCCCGGGTACGCGTAATGAAGCCGCACCCACTCGATGCCTGGCACTTCGCTGATCCGGTTCAAAAGCTCGGGCAGCTTGTGTTCTCCGTAAAGATCCGTTCCGTAATTGGTCGAGTCCTGTGCAATGACGCTGATTTCCCGTACGCCTTGCTCCGCCAGGCTCTGCGCTTCCGCAAGAATCGATTCGATGGAACGGCTCCGGAACGCTCCGCGCATAATCGGAATGCTGCAAAAGGTGCAGGCGTTGTCGCAGCCTTCGGCAATTTTGATATAGGCCGTGTGGGTGTCCGTCGTCAGACGGCGGGGCAGCCGTCTCTCGTAATCGAAAATCGCGCTTCCGACGAATACCGGCTTCTTGCCTACGAGGGCTTGATCGACGATATCCGCGATTTTATCGAAATCTCCGGTGCCTACAATTCCGTCGATTTCCGGCATTTCCTGCATCAATTGTTCTTTGTACCGCTGGGTCAGGCAGCCGGAGACGATTAAAGCCTTCAGCTTTCCGGTTTCCTTCAGCTCGGCGAGATCCAGAATCGTATTCACGGATTCTTCCTTCGCCGCATCGATGAATCCGCATGTATTAACGATGATTACGGTTGCTTCCTCGCGGTCGTCCGTGAGGCCGTAGCCGCGCTCGTGAACGAGTCCGGTCATGATCTCGGAGTCGACGAGATTCTTCTCGCAGCCGAGCGTAACCACCTTGATTTTCTCCGTCATAACCACTGCCTCCATTGCTGTCTGTTGCTGCTAACAAGTATAATATACCGCCATTTTAGTGTCAAAAGAACCCGGATGAGTCCCGGATCAGCCGCCCGCAAGAGCTTTGCCCCAAAAAGAAACCCCTCCGCCCAAAGGCAAAAGGGGTCTTTCCGCCGCATCCGGCCGGATGCTTAACGATAGTTGGTAAATTGAAGATCAAGCGGAAGCTCCGCCTGCTTCAACAATTGAATAATCTTCTGAAGATCGTCCCGGTTTTTGCCGGAAACGCGGATTTGATCGCCCTGAATCTGGCTCTGCACCTTCAGCTTGGAATCCTTGATCAAGGTGTTGATCTTCTTTGCGATGTCCTGTTCGATTCCCTGCTTGAGCTTGATCCGCTGCCGGACGGTGCTGCCGCCCGCCGGTTCCACCTTGCCGTATTCCAGATTCTTGATCGACAAGCCGCGTTTGGCCATTTTGCCGGTCAGGATGTCCATGACGTTTTGAAGCTTGAAATCGTCGTCGGAGACAACCACCAGCTCTTCCTTCTCCAGCGTAATGGAGCTTTTGCTCCCCTTGAAGTCGAAGCGCGTTTCAATTTCGCGCCGCGCCTGGTTCAGCGCGTTGTCCAGCTCCTGCATGTCGAACTTCGAAACAATATCAAACGAGTTATCGCTTGCCACTTCCGCTTCCTCCTATTCCCCGGCCGGGCTTCCCGAAGGGCTGACGCTCGTCCCCGGGCTTGCCTGAGCCGCAAAGTCGATTTGAAAATTCTTTGTGCTGGGATTGGGACCTACGGGAATGTCGGTCCCGTTGACCGTCACCTTCGCCGCATTGGCGCGGCCCAGCCGCAGATAGACCGGCTTCGTGGCATCCCAGCTCCTCTTCTCGCCCTGGTTAAGCGTTCCCTGCTCCACCTGCTTGCGGCTGCCGTTCTCGATGGTCGACAGCATAAACCAGCAAGCGTCGCCCACGATTTCAAGGTCTACGGTCATGGTGTCCGTTCCGCTGATTTCGTAATAGTCGAGCGAGCCTTCGCTGTCCACCAGTTTGACCGCCACCTGCGGGGTCGGCGTAGGCGTGGGAGTCGGCGCAGGCGTCGGCGAGGGGCTTACCGAAGCGCTCGGCAGCGGCGCGGTACCCGACGTAGACGGCGTACGGTCCGTCATTCGCGGCTGGTCGGCGTCCGTTTGCCCGCCTTCATCGGCCATATTGTGGCTGATCACGTAATACAAGATGCCCAGGATCAAAATAAGGAACGCCCAAAGCATAATGCCGGTCACCCAGCGGCTTCCCTTGAACGACATTTTCGCCGGCTTCTGCCGGGGTCGTCTCAGAGGCTCGTTGGAGGTTTCCTGCGTCGGCAAGGGCGGAATCACATTCTTGTAGAGGCCCAGCACTTCGTTCGGGTCAAGCCCGACCGCTTCCGCATAGCTTTTGATAAACGCGCGGACATAGAAATTCCCCGGAAGCACCTTGAAGTTTCCTTCTTCAATGGCTTCGAGGTAACGTTTGCGGATCTTGGTCATTTCCTGCAAGTCTTCGATGGAAAGACCGCGGTCCGTTCTTGCGTTTTTCAGCATTTGTCCCAGTTCGAACACAGTGTCGCCTCCCGCTAAAAGCCTTCGTACTGATCCGCAAAGGCATCGTAGGATATTACTTCGTCAACCGTATTTCGCAGCTCGATGATGTAATTGAAATCGTTGTAATCGTAGTCCGATTCGCGGATAAATATATCCGGGTGCTCGATCACTTTCGTGGAAGGAGCCTTCATGATGGTTTGCAGAAGTTCGAAATGCTTCTCGTTGGAGCGGATCGTGGAGACGATGCCGTCGATAATAAAGACGTTGTTCGGGTTCATTTCGTCTTCGGAAAGCTGGCTCCGCACCGTTTGCCGCAGCAATGTCGACGAGACGAACGTCCACCGTTTGTTCGAGCACACGCTCCCGGCGATGATCGACTCCGTTTTGCCCACTCGCGGCATCCCCCGGAGGCCGATGATCTGATTGCCTTCGGATTTAAAGATTTCTCCCAGAAAATCGACCAAAAGCCCCAGCTCGCCGCGTGTAAAGCGGAAGGTTTTCCGGTCTTCGGAGGCGCGTGAAATATATCGGCCATGGCGAACCGCCAGCACATCGACCAGGCTGGTCGGATGCAAAGCGCTCACCGCTATATTCTCCATCTTGCTGAGCAGCTTCTTCAGCAGCTCGATCTTCTCGTCGTCGTTTACCTGCAGCAGCATGCCGCGCGTGCTGTCCTCAACGCCGTTGATGGTGTTGATGTTTATGTCGAGCATTCCCATCAGGGATGCGATGTCCCCAAGCAAACCGGGGCGATTCTTCTGGATTTTGTATTCCATGTACCAATTGTTCGTTTCCAACGTCCGCCCACCCCAAGTTTTCATGGATTCCTTTTTTCAATTCTACAGGATAAGACAAGAAGCTTCAATAGCGGCGCCCGAAAAGAAAAACCTCCCGCGGATCGGGGAGGTTTCGGGGCTTAGTTGACCAATTTAAACATAAGGCGAGCGAGGGTTTTCCGCTCTTGTTCGTCTCCGACATCCCACAATTCCTTCAGCACGCGTTCCTCCGGATTTTCCGGATCAATCTTGTCCGACAGGTAGTCGCCGATTTGTTTGGCCATCTTCACGATCGTTTCGTCGCTGATGCCCAGGCGCTCCGCTTCGCTGACCCGGTCCGAAAGGAACGTTTTCCACTTGTCAAACGATTTGAGTACCGTCGCCATTATCAGAGCCTCCTCTCGATGATTAAAGCGAATGCAGTTGTTACTATTCGCGTTCGAGGGAAAGTTTATGCGTGCGGCCGGCAGCCGCTTCGTCAGGTGATCCAGCCGCCGTTCGCGCTCACGATTTGGCCGGTGATGTATCCGGATTCGGGCAGCGAAAGGTAATACACGAGGGAGGCGATTTCGTCGGGACGGGCGAACCGGCCGGCGGGAATTTCCTGTTCAAGGGCGCTTTTCTCTTCCCTGCTGAAGCCGGCCATCATATCCGTTTCCACCGGGCCCGGGGCAACGGCGTTCACCGTCACCCCGGAGGGCGCCAGTTCCTTGGCCAGCGCCTTGGTGAACGCATTGAGCCCGCCTTTGGCGGCGGAATACGCCACTTCGCACGAGGCGCCAGAAATGCCCCAAATGGAGGACACGTTGACGATACGCCCGTATTTCTGGCGGACCATCGCTTCCATAAACAGCTGGCTGGCGAGAAACGAGCCCTTCAGATTGATATCCAGCACCCGGTTCCAATCCTCTTCGGCCAGCTCTGACAAAAGGCCGTAATGGGAAACCCCCGCGTTGTTCACCAGAATATCGGGAACGAACCCGCGCGCTTCCATTTTTTCGCGCATGCGTTCCAGCTGCTCGCGGGAACGGATATCCGCCGAAACGGTCATCACCCGGGAACCGAGGGCCGTACAGCGGCGCGCCGTCTCATTGGCGGCTTCATGGGACCGGGCGTAATGGATCACAATGTTCATGCCTACCGAGGCAAACCGCTCGGCGACCGCGGCTCCGATTCCGCGGCTTGCGCCGGTGATCAATACAGTTTGCTCGCGAATCGGTTTGCTCATGCCTCCGCGCTCTTCACGATGGATACGGCAAGACGGTCCCAGTCAAAGTGTGTCCGCAGCAGGTCGTTGATCTCTTGAAGGGTCAGCGCTTCGTACACCGGTATGATTTCAAACAGGTCGCCGCCGTTGAACCGGAGCGCGGTGAACTGGTTGGCAATGGCTTCAGGCGAGTTCAGCATCCGCAAATAGCCGCCGATGCGTTTGCGCCTCGTGCGCTCGAAGGTTTCCTCCGCCACGCCTTCGGCCAGCAAGGGCTCCAGCAGCTCGCGGAAACGCGCGAGCAGGCGGTCCGGATCGGGGGTATCCCCGCCGAATGCCGAAAAAGCGTATCCCGGGGAAACGTTGTACTCGTAGCTGAACGAATCGGAAATCAGCTCTTCCTCGTACAAGGTTTGGTACAAATCCGAGCTGGGTCCGGCGATCGCATCCAGCAGCACTTTAAAAGCGAAATCTCGGCGGACCAGCTCCTGTCCTTCCGGCCTTCCCCCCGCTTCCTTAAAGCCGAAATAGCATTTCGGAAGGGAAACGGGAAGACTGGCTACAAGCTGCCGGGAGGCCACGTCTGCCGGTTCATCCGGCTGAAGGCGGTGGATGGCGCCGAGCTTTTCGAAGCTCTTGGCGGCCTGGTTGGCGCGCACCAGCTCAAAAACTTTATCGGGCTCTACTCCTCCGACGACAAACAGCACCATGTTCCCGGGATGATAAAAGGTGCGATAGCACTGGTAAAGCGTTTCTTTCGTTATTTCGGAAATGGATTCAACGGTTCCGGCGATGTCGATCCGGACCGGATGGCGATGATACATGGCTTCGATCAAGCCGTAGTAAGCTCTCCACTCCGGGTTGTCGTCGTACATTCTGATTTCCTGACCGATGATCCCCTTTTCCTTCTCCACGTTTTCGTCCGTAAAGTAGGGATGCTGCACAAAATCAATTAACGTGGTCAAGTTTTCGTACACCTTATCCGTCGCGGAGAACAGATAGGAGGTTCGCTCAAAGCTTGTAAAGGCATTGGCCGACGCTCCGTTGGAGGAGAAAACGGAAAAGACGTCCCCTTCGGGCTCTTCAAACATTTTGTGCTCCAGGAAATGGGCGATTCCGTCGGGCACCCGGATTTCCTCCCCGCCTTCCACTTGAAAGTGGTTGTCGATGGAGCCGTATTTGGTTGTAAAAGTGGCGTAGGTTTTGCTGAACCCCGGTTTGGGAAGGACAAAAACGTCCAGTCCGTTGTCCAGCTTCTCGTAATACAAGGTTTCCCGCAAACGGTCGTATGCGATCGTCTTCATTGTCCCTCCCCCTTCCGGTCGGTCAGGAAATAGACCGTGTCCAGCTGCACCTGCTCTGCGATCGCTTTGATTTCCTCCGGCCCCGCCGCTTCCACCTGCTTCAGCAGCTCTTCTTCGTCGCGCGGCTTTCCGGCAAAGTGTCCGCTGAAATCAAAGCTGATCATTTGAAACGCCGAGTCGGGAATTTCCCGCAAATGGTTGGCGATCATGGCTTTGGTTTGGCCCAGCTCGGTTTCGCTGTAGCTTCCGGCTTCCATATCCGCCAGCTGCTTTTTGATAATCGCTGTCGCCTTGTCATAGTTGTTCGTTTCGATGCCGGACTGGATGGTCAAAATTCCTTTATGGCCATCGAACCGGGAAGCGGCGTAATAGGCAAGGCTTTCTTTTTCGCGCACGTTGGTGAACAGCTTCGAGTGGGGATAAGCGCCCAATATACCGTTATACAGAAGCGCGGCGGAATACTGATCGTCGGCGTATGTAACCGGCAGCCTCAAGCCCATGTTGAGCTTGCCCTGCTTTACGTCCAGCTTCTCGATAATCGTATTGATATCGCCATCCCGCTGGACCGGAACCGCCTGTCGGTAGCCGGCTTCCACGGCATTTTCCGGCAGATCGAAAGCGGAAGCAACCAGTTGCCGCGCTTCTTCCGGCGTTGTGTTCCCGACAATGTAGAGGTCCATTGCCGCCCCGGCCAGCCAATCCCGGTAGTGCCGGTACAGCGGCTCGGGCGCAATGCTTCCCAAGTCCTCCGTCCGTCCAAGCGAATTGAGGCGGTATGGCTCGTTCTTGCACATTTCCTCGATACAGCGCTGGGCGGCGTATCGGGCTTTGTCGTTAATGACGGCTTCCAGGTTCTTGCGGACGGTTTGCTTCTCTCCCTCGACATAGCGGGTTACGAAACGGCCCTCTTCCAAAGCCGGCCGGGTGAGCGTTTCCCCCAGGAAACGCAGGCCGTCGCCCAGCAGGGAGCCTTTACCGCCTCCGATAAACTTGTCATCGACAATGTCCAGACGGAACAGGACCATTTGGTAATCGCCCATTTTGTAGACGTCGAAGCCGAAGCCGGCGCCGTACATCTCTTCCTGACGCTGCCGAAAAGCTTTTGTGGTCGGATACGTCACAGTCCCGCGGCGCAGAACAAACGGCGTCAGGGCGGTGGGCGTTACACTTTCTTCCCGCAAGGGAGAACCGATATAAAGCGAAATCGCAAAAGTTTTAAACCGGTCGGTCGGCAAAACGTGCAGCCTGATTTTTCCGACCGTGCTGCGTTCGAAACGTTGTCTTTGCAAATCCGGCACGCTCCTTTGCCCCGCATCAGGGTAGGTTTTCCAATTCGCCGGCGGCACCGGCAAATTCGCCCTTGCCGCCGTCTATCCATTATATTCCTAACGAAAGAAAAGAAGCAACCGCACGGTTACTTCCTTTCTGACGGCCTGCGGTCCCTTATTTGCAAAAGATGTGCTGGCCGATTTTCATAATTTGCGGACGGCTCCAAATCCATTTGGAGGTGGCGGTTACCGGATTGAAATAGTAGGTGCAGCCGTTGGTCGGGTCAACGCCGTTCATGGCGTCCAGCACCGCACGGCGGGAGGTTTCATTCGGCGTCAGCCAGATTTGTCCGTCGGCGACGGCGGTGAAGGCCCCCGGCTGGAAAATGACGCCGGACACGCTATTGGGGAAGTTGGCGTCCCCCACCCGGTTCAGAATAACGGCGGCGACGGCGACCTGGCCCCGGTAGGGCTCCCCGCGCGCTTCTCCGTGCACGGCGTTCGCCATGATGCGGATGTCGTTTTCCGTCCATTGGTGGCGGGCTTTAACCGGCGCCTGCTCCGGCCGGGAGACGGCCGTTTCTTTATAGGTTCCGCCTGGCCGCCACGCTTTGGTCGCTTCCCACAGCTTCAGCTTGGTTTTGGGACCGACGAGCCCGTCGACCCGCAGCCCGAATTCGCTTTGAAACCATTTTACCGAACGGAGCGTTCGCCACCCGTATCGGCCATCCACTTTCTTGGTAAAAAACCCGAGGTACTTTAATCGGCCCTGCAGTTCATAAACATCCTGCCCGGAGGCTCCGTACCGGATGACCTGGTTGCTGAAGGCCTGCTCCGCCTTCTCGCCCGCCGGGGAACCGTCCTTCCATTCAAGGGAGACCAAGAGAGCCAGGATAAGGCATACGGATAGGAGCAAGTAACGTTTTTTCATCGGTTTCCAGTCCTTCCTTCCCGTGCGTAATCCGCACTCCAGCTGTTTTTCCTGTAGTATTCGGTATTGGGAAGGTTTCTATGCGAACACAGCAAAAACCGCACCGGCAGCCAGCGCCAGTGCGGTTTATCGGCGTTCCGTAGAACCGGAAGCTCAGGAGCTCATTCGTCCTTGATGAAATTGTTCGATGGACATCAGCACCTCGCGGGGCTTGCTCCCTTCGTACGGGCCGACCACTCCCTTGGCTTCCATAGAGTCGATCAGGCGGGCAGCCCGTGTATAGCCGACGCGCATGCGCCGCTGGAGCAGGGAAACGCTCGCCTGCTTCGCTTCCACGACGATCTGGACCGCCTGATCGTACAGCTCGTCCTCGAAAACATCCTCCTGCTCCGCCATATCGTCCACCTGCGGAACAAGATCCTCCTGGTAATTGGCTTTCTCCTGCGTGCTGACAAACTTGACAACCGCCTCCACTTCCTGGTCGGAAAGAAACGCGCCCTGCACCCGTACGGGCTTGGAGGCTCCTACGGGAAGATACAGCATATCGCCCCGGCCAAGCAGCTTTTCGGCGCCTGCCATGTCCAGAATGGTCCGCGAATCGAC
This sequence comes from Gorillibacterium sp. sgz306347, assembly GCF_059735245.1. Lineage (NCBI taxonomy): Bacteria > Bacillati > Bacillota > Bacilli > Caryophanales > Paenibacillaceae > Gorillibacterium > Gorillibacterium sp. sgz306347. The sequence goes on along the minus strand of NZ_JCAPET010000022.1, from coordinate 5,313 downwards.
CTGCGAGGAAACGCCGAAGGCGATCCGCGAAGGAATGTTGGCCTTGATGACACCGGTGATGACGTCCACGGACGGACGCTGCGTGGCGATAATCAGGTGAATGCCGGCCGCGCGCGCCATTTGGGCAAGGCGGGTAATCGCATCCTCCACGTCGCCGGCGGCGACCATCATCAAATCCGCCAGCTCGTCCACGATAACAACGATGAGAGGAAGCGGAGGCTGCGGCGCCGGGTTGTTCGGGTCCGTGACGTGGGCGTTGTAGCCTTCGATGTTGCGGGTGCCGCTCTTGGAGAACAGCTCATACCGTTTTTCCATCTCCACGACAATCTTCTTGAGCGCCAGCGAGGCGCGGCGCGGGTCGGTCACGACCGGCGCCAGAAGATGCGGGATGCCGTTGTATACGTTCAGCTCGACCATTTTGGGGTCGATCATCAAAAATTTAACTTCATCCGGCTTCGCCTTGTACAGGACGCTGGTGATGATGCCGTTGATGCAGACCGATTTGCCGGAGCCCGTTGCACCCGCCACCAGGACGTGCGGCATTTTGGCGAGGTTGCCGATAATCGGTTGTCCGGAGATGTCCCGGCCAAGCACGACCGTCAGCTTGGCCTGGGAATCCTGAAACAGCGACGATTCCATGACTTCCCGCAGCGTGACCAGAGACACCTCGGAGTTCGGAACCTCGATGCCGATGGCCGATTTGCCGGGTATGGGCGCTTCCATGCGAATGTCTTTCGCCGCCAGGGCCAGTGCGATATCATCCGTCAGGCCGACGATCCGGCTGACCTTCACGCCAACATCGGGCTGGACTTCGTACCGGGTTACGGCCGGCCCGCGCACCACCTCCAGCACCTTCGCCCGGACGCCGAAGCTTTCCAGCGTCGCTTCGAGCTTGCGCGCATTCGCCTTGTAATCGCTCAGCTCGGAGCCTTTGCCCGGTCCCGCCGGGCGGGTCAGCAGCTTCAGGCTGGGCATCCGGTACGGCTTCGGAGGCGGCGTCTCCTTGGGCATGGCGAGGATTACGTCGCCCGGTTCGCCTTCCGCCTGCGGAACCGGCTCCGTTCCGGCCGTCTCCGCCGGTTGGGACATCGCCGGAGTTTGGACCGGTTCCTGAAACGCCGCCGGTTCAGGCTGGAAAGGAGTCTCCGGCAAAGGCTCAACATGGTCGAGAAAATCCCGGATAAACGGCGTTTCCTCGGTTTCCGCATACGGCGGCTCTTCCTCCGGCAGCGGCTCCGGCGTCACGTCCACGATCTTCCGGTCGGCTTCCTTGCGACCCGCCTTGCCCTTGCCCACCGAGAAGAAATCTTTCATGCGGGTTGAGGGAGCTGTCTCCTTCATTCCCTCTTCCGTATCGTCCTCCTGGGCGGCCGGTTCGCCAAGGTAGGCTGCCGGACGCACCTTCGCGGATTTCTCTTTTTCTTTGCCCGTCTTGCCGCCGGCCGCTTCCGTCCGGTTCTCCAGCCCTTTGCGGAACGAGATGAACAGGCTCTTAAGCTTGCGTCCCACCTGAACAAAGGTAACGCCCGTGATCATGCTGAGCGCCACGGCAAACATCGCGATAATGACAATGACCGTTCCCTTGTGGCTGAGCAGGAACATCAGCACCGAGTACATCAGCGCCCCGATCAGGCCACCGCCCACCTGCCCGGGAACAATCGTACCCGATTGCAGGTATTGGTCCCATTCCAGCGAAAGCTGGCTCCAGGTTTTGCTCCAGATAAAGCCGGGCGTCACGAGCGAAGGGTCCCCGGCCTGGGCGCGCACCATGGAAATTTCCTCGATCAGGAAAAACGCGAGCAGCAGAAGCAGCACACCCGCCTTTTTGGTTGTCCACTTTTTGGGCCAGCCCATGTTGATCATGACATAAAAGGCTATGTAGATAATGATCAGCGGGATTACCCAATCCAGAACGCCGATCAACGCCCGGAAAATAATCCGGAGCCCGCTTCCCACCGGACCGGCGCTTTCGCTGAGCAGGGCGACGAGGGCCACAATCAGCATGCCGACGCCGTAAAGCTCGTATTTTAACACCGCTTTGGCTTTTTTCTTTTTCTTTCTGCCCCTTGCCAAACGTTCCACCTCCGAAAACTGTGCCGCGGAGCGCATGCTCGTTTGGATCGCCGAAGGGCGACTGCTTCCAAATCTTGCTCCTTGTTCGCATCGTTCTCATTATAGCACAGGTTGACGGGCCGGAGCATACAAAAGGAACGGCCGGAAGCCCGAATTTACGGGCCTCCGGCCGCTTTTAGCGCCGAGAGGGTCGGTACTGAATCACGGTTCCGGGCGCATACGAAGGGTCGAGATAAACATACGGTTCGGGGCTGTACAGCCGGACGATCCGGGCCTGGTTGCCTCCCATAGGCTCAACCTGCATGGCGATTCCGTCGATGACCACGTCTTCAAACGAATAGGAGGCGTCCTCCTGGCCAGCATATACCAAATCGACGGGGAGTATCGTATGCAGCGTCATTGGATCGGCACCTCCGCCGGCCGGACCGCTCTGCGCTCCTCGATCCGCCGGTTCAGCTCGGCGATCGCGTCGCCGATGCCTCCCACCTGATTGATCAACCCGTAGCGGACGGCATCCGGCCCTCCGACGGTTGCGCCGATGTCACGCGGCACTTCGCCGGTTTTAAACAGCAGTTCTTTGAGCTTTTCTTCCGAGATGCGGGAATGCGTGACGATAAACCGGTTGACCCGTTCCTGCATTTTATCCAGGTATTCGAACGTTTGCGGAACGCTGATCACTAGGCCGGTCATGCGGATGGGGTGGATGGTCATAGTCGCCGATTCGGCAATAATGGAGTAATCCGCCGATACCGCGATGGGCACTCCGATGCTGTGCCCTCCGCCCAGCACCAGGGTGACCGTCGGTTTGGACAGGGAGGCGATCATTTCTGCAATGGCCAGTCCCGCCTCCACGTCACCGCCGACTGTGTTTAAAATAATCATGACCCCTTCGATTCGCGGATTTTGTTCCGCTGCGACCAGTTGGGGAATCAGGTGCTCGTATTTGGTCGTTTTGTTCTGCGGCGGAAGAATCATATGCCCTTCCACTTGCCCGATCACCGACATACAAAAAATATTGCTTTCCATTCCGGGAATGCCCGTCTGCCCAAGCTGCTGGATGTTCTCCAGCATCGGGTTCCGCCGCGGTTCCTCCGGTGCTTGCGGCGGCATTTGTTCGCTGCGGTACTGTTCCATGCTGTTCGCCTCCTGTGCCAGTCGCGGTCCGGGAAAACCCCGGCAGTTCTCCGTTAGTATGCGGACGGGCAGGCCGAATATGCGGGCAAACGCCGGAAAATGAAAATCCTCCGGGCGCGTTTTCGCTCGCTCCCGGAGGATGGTTATCGTTTGGTACGTTCTCGTCAAGTGACTGACTGAGGATGTGATCCTACACTTCCATGATGATGGGCAGAATCATCGGTCTTCTTCTGGTTTGTTCATATAAGAATCGTCCGAGCGCTTCCTTGACGTGCGTTTTCAGGGAAGCCCATTCGTTTACATTCTCGCTCATTAGCTTGCTAAGGGTATTGGTAACGATCCGGTTGGCTTCGTCCAGAAGCCCTTCGGATTCCCGCACGTATACAAATCCGCGGGAAATGATGTCGGGACCGGACAGAATCGTGCCGTCCTGTTTGCTCAGCGTGACCACGACGACCAAAATACCGTCCTGGGAAAGCAGTTTGCGGTCGCGAAGGACGATGTTTCCGACGTCCCCGATGCCAAGCCCGTCGATCAGGATATTGCCGGCCTGTACTTTTCCGCTCTTGCGGGCGGTTCCGTTCTGGATTTCCAGAATTTCGCCGTTGTCCGTCAGGAAAATGTCCTGCGGGTCAATGCCGACCGATTCCGCCAGCTTGCCATGCTGCCGCAGCATGCGGTATTCGCCGTGAATCGGCATGAAATACCGCGGACGCATCAGATTCAGCATAAGCTTGAGCTCTTCCTGGCTGCCATGTCCGGATACGTGAACGCCCGAAACCGAACCCGGGCCGTAAATGACGTTAGCCCCGAGCCGGAACAGTTCATCCACCGTCCGTCCGACGTACTTCTCGTTGCCGGGAATCGGCGTCGCCGAAATGACAACCGTGTCGCCGGGGAGGATGTCCACTTTGCGGTGGGTGTTGCGCGCCATGCGCGTCAGCGCGGACATAGGCTCGCCCTGGCTGCCGGTGGACAAAATAACCACCCGGTCGGCCGCCATCTTGCCGACTTCCTCCGGTTCGATCAGAATGCCGTCCGGCACCCGCAGATACCCGAGCTCCGAAGCGATGCTGACGACGTTGACCATGCTTCGGCCCACAACCGTCACCTTCCGGCGGTTTATTTCAGCCGCGTCAATAACCTGCTGAATCCGGTGCACGTTGGAGGCAAACGTCGCCACGACAACGCGCTGCTTCGCTTTGCGGAATACTTCCACCAGCTCGGCTCCCACGACCTTCTCCGAACCGGTATAGCCGGGACGCTCGGCGTTGGTGCTGTCGGACAGGAGCAGCAGAACGCCCTTCTGGCCAAGCTCGGCCATCCGGTGAATGTCCGCATACTGATCGTTTACCGGCGTCTGGTCAAACTTGAAGTCGCCGGTATGAACGACTACGCCTTCAGGCGTTTCCAGGGAAATGCCGACCGAATCTGGAATGCTGTGATTGGTTCGGAAGAAGCTCGCTTTAATGGTTCCGAGCTCGATTTCCGAATCCGCATCAATCAAGATCCGCTTGGTTTCCCCGAGCAGACCGGCTTCCTTCAGCTTTCCTTCGACCAGGCCGAGCGTCAGCCGGGTGCCGTATACCGGCACATTTAACTGCCGAAGAACGTAAGGCAGACCTCCGATGTGATCTTCATGTCCGTGCGTAAGCAAAATCCCGCGTACCTTGTCGCGGTTTTCGATCAGGTAGGAAATGTCCGGAATAACAATGTCTACGCCGAGCATGTCTTCTTCCGGAAATTTCAGGCCCGAGTCCACGACTACGATATCGTTTGCATACTGCACCACATACATATTTTTACCGATCTCGCCCACGCCGCCAAGGGCAAAGACCAATAGCTTGTCATTATTCTTTTTTGCCAAAATTGTTCCTCCTCATGGATATTAGACGACGATTTTATATGCCAAACCGAATTGAACCGCACCAGTCACTTGCCACCATTATACATGATGCAAATCGGGAATATCAAGCTGACCGCCGCGCCGACCTCCCGGATGGAGGTTCATCCGGTTTCCGCTGCCCGCATCCGGAGTGCTTATAGTGTTGCCAAAACAATAAAGAGGGTGTCCCAAAAGTCATCATAGATGACGGAGGGGCGACC
>NZ_JCAPET010000021.1:0-89237 GCF_059735245.1 Gorillibacterium sp. sgz306347 | reverse complement strand
ATTTTCATTTTCTGTGGTGCCCGCCAGGGCATGGGTGGCTAACGGCTGTGGATATTTTGGCTCGAATAACCCTTTTTAATAGCTGGAGGTTAACTATGAGGAAAACATTTACTGAATCCATTAAAGAAACCCTTGGCTTGGAAGTTGCAAAGGTTGGGTACAAGTCAACACCACCAATGATTTCCAGAAATGACTATTGTATATTTGTGAAGCGCTATAACGAAAAAATTGCACTGTACATAAAGTGCACTGATAATCGGGCAAAGGGAGGCGATGTGGTAATAGCGCTATGGATCGCTCCGGTTGAGTTTCCTGATGACGTAATAGAAGTGCTAAACATTGGCTTTAAGATTGTGGTCTATTCCAACTACGAAATATCTGATGAAATTGCCCAATCCATTAGCAGCAAAATTATAGAATTAACCGGGAGTATTTCCAGTTTAGCTGTAGCGGTAGAGAAAGATATGGCGAGCCCTTTCCTAGTAAACGGCAGAACAAAATTGTATTTTTACTCAAGGGAAATGTACGAAACGCTCTGTTCCTCAAAAGAGCTGGAACAACCCTTTGAAGAGCTGAAAGCCTCGACTAAAAAATGCATTGATAGCAAACTGTCAATCGATAAACTCAAGGCTCAGTGTACTTCATTTATTAGGGAATTGGACGATAGGTACTTCTCATCCCCTATAACTCAGCTAGAGCCTGAAGAGAAAGGAAGATTATTGGCACGCGTGCTGTATGCGGAAATGTTGATTTAGTAGAAATGCAAAAAAAACAGCCAAACACTATAGATTCAAACTTCGTAAATGGTTGCCGTTATTCGGCTAACCTGTCTCCCGCCGTTGTGCGGGCTTTTTTTCTTTTCGCTGGAGCTCATGTAATAATCGGAGGCGCCTCTTGCTGTTTCGCGCGGAATTTTCACAAAACCGCCATTTTTCCGAAACCGGCGGCGTCCGAGGCCGTATGAGTTCATACAGGGACCCCGCCATACGAATTTGACGGGGGAATAACAGACAACAGACCTCGTTCCCCTCTACCAACCATTAAAGGAGGCTGCAGCATGTTAAGAAGACTGTTCCATAAAGTGATGGACTCTGTGAATCATTCCAAGCACAAGTACGGCCACTATTCCAGCAGCAACCGCCGGGGAAGGCATGGGCACGGATACGGCGGATACGGCCACTCCAGCAGCGCCCGTCCGGTTTACCGGGGAGGCTCGTCTTCGGACTACCGCCACGGCGGAGGGCAGTACGGACACCGTCATTACAAAAAACGCTACCATTCCAGCTAAACGGCATTGCCGTTTACACGCAAGCAAAACCCGTACCGGGTCAAGGGAGTTCCTTGTCCGGTACGGGTTTTTGTTGTGGGGTCCGGCGGCTGGCTCAGGCGCTCCGCAAGATGCGGGCACCGCCTCAGCTTTGCGCCAAAGCCTTTCGCAAATCGGCAGTAAACGCCTCCGAACCACTGTACGGCTTTTCGAGGCCAAGCAGCCGGGAAAGCATCTCCCGGACCGGAGGAGATACTGCCAGTTCTTCCTGCCAGCTTCGCTCGTCTCTTTCGGGATCGGGGGCATAACCGGAATAAAGCATAAAAAGCATCAGATGCCCGATCTCGAACAAATCCGACTGGATCTCGGCCGGCATGCGCTGCGGCTGCGGATGCGGCTGGGGCGCAAAGCCTTCCGCTTCCTCCGGTTCGTTGTCTCCGATCCGGCGGGCGAGGCCGAAGTCGATCAAATGCAGCCCGTCCTCCAAAATCAGCACATTCGGAATGCGCAGGTCCAGGTGGACGTATCCTTTGGCATGCACGTAACCGACCCGTTCCATAAGCTGCAGGGTCCAGTCCAGGCAATCCTTTTCCCCGAATACCCGTCCGTCCTCGAAAATCAGATCCTCCAGCGTCCGCCCCGCCACGTATTCCAGAACAAGCCAGGCGGTTCGCCGGTTCTCCACAAAATCCAGGCAGGACGGAATAAACGGATGATCCAGCGCAAGCAAAATGTCCCGTTCCCTGGCGAGCAGGGCGGTTCCCGCCGTTTTTTTGCTCGGCTTGGCCTGCTTGACCGCCACGATTCGGCCGCTTTCTTCATCCAGACAGCGGTACGTCAGCCCGTAGCTGCCGATGCCAAGGAATTCCAGCACGCGATACCGGCCCCCGAGCCGTTTTCCTTCCGCCGCGGGATAATCCCGCCAGGCGTTTGCGATTTCTCTCCATCTTCGCAGCAAGGCGCTCCTCCTTTTTGAATCAGAACCGGAAATACGCCTTGGCATTCCGGTAGCAGATTCCTTCGACAAGCGCTCCCAGCGTTTCCGGATCGCCCGGCACTTCTCCCCGTTCCGCCCATTCGCCCAGCAGGTTGCACAGGATTCTCCGGAAGTATTCGTGCCGCGTGTACGAAAGAAAGCTGCGGGAATCCGTCAGCATGCCGACAAAGCGCCCAAGCAGGCCGTTGTTCGCCAAAGCCCGCAGCTGGGCCAGCATGCCGTCCCGGGTGTCGTTGAACCACCAGGCCGCCCCAAGCTGCATTTTTCCGGGGATATTGCCGCCCTGAAAGCAGCCGATCGCCGTGGCCAGCACGTCGTTGTCCCGCGCGTTCAGCGAATACACGATGGTACGCGGCAGCGCATCGTCCCGGTCCAGCAGATCAAGCAGCCGGATGACCGGTTCGGCCACCGGCGCGTCATGAATCGAATCAAAGCCGGCGTCGGGCCCAAGCCGTTCGAACATGCGCGTGTTGTTGTTCCGGCGGGCGTTGACGTGCAGCTGCATGGCCCACCCCCGCCCGGCGTATTGACAGCCAAGAAACCGCAGGGTGCAGACCTTGTAGGTCTGCTCCTCCGCAGCCGATACCCGTTCGCCTTGCAGCGCTTTTGCAAACGCGGCGGCTGCAGTCCGCTGGTCGGCCTCCGCAATCGGCACCGTATCCAGGCCATGGTCCGAAATCCGGCAGCCGGCGTCATGGAAAAAGCCGATCCGGTCCGCAAGCGCCTGGAGCAGCCCGTCGTAATCGGAGACCGGCCGTCCCGCCGCCTTTTCCAGCTGCCGCAGCCAAGGCAGGAAAGCATCCTGGCCAATCTCCAGCGCCTTGTCCGGCCGAAAGGTCGGCAAAACACGGAAGCCAAGCCCGTCCTCCTCCCGCAGCTTCAGATGATACGCAAGCGAATCGGCCGGGTCATCGGTCGTGCAGAGCAGCTCCACATTGGAGCGGCGGATCAGCTCGCGGGCGGAGAAGCCTTCGCCGGCAAGAAGCGCCTGGACCTTTTCCCAAATGGCCGGCGCATTCGCCTCGCTGATCGTTTCCTCCACGCCGAAAATCCGCCGCAGCTCCAAATGCGACCAATGATACAGCGGGTTGCCGACAGCCATCGGAACCGTACGGGCCCAAGCCAAAAACCGGTCGTAATCGCTTACATCCCCGCCGCCGGTCACCCGTCTCTCTTCCTCGCCGTTGGCCCGCATCGCCCGCCATTTGTAATGGTCCCCGTACAGCCATAGCTCGGTCAGGTTGCGGAACCGCTTGTTCTCATAAATCTCTTGCGGACTTAAATGACAATGGTAGTCCAGGATCGGCAGCCCTTTGGCGTATTCGTGATAGAGCCGGGAAGCCGTTTCACTGTGCAGCATAAAATCTGCATCCATAAATGCCTTCAATCCGTTCACCGCCTGTCGGTAGACTAGAATTACCACCAGCATAACGCAAACGCCGGGTAAAATCGACAGCTGGCCGAGGCGGTTCTTCCGATCGGCAAACGGCTGCGGCGGAGCTGCCGGCTCCATCCGCGGCGGAACCGGACGGTCCGCCGTTTACTCAAATCTTCTGCGGGCGGGCCAGGAGCCTTGCAGCTTTCGGATGAGAACGATCTGGCCGATGTGGTACGCATCGTGCAGGACCAGGCTGTTTGCCCAAGCGCTGACCGTCGTCCTTCCAAGCGGCTGCTCATAATGCTCGTCGCCGAGCCCCGCCAGATACGCGCGGATTCCGGCATGGATTTCTTTTAAACGGGCCACGGTTTGGCCCCAGGCCTCTTCCCCGCTTTCGCGGACGGTGAAGGTGTCGTCGTTGGTCTCGGCGTCTTCCCGCTCCGGCTCGCCTTTGATCTTGCGCAGAAGCTGGTCCTTGTAAAAAAGCAGATGATTGACCGTCTCCCAAATGGAGTTGGCCGCCTGGCCTTCCGGCTTCCACAATGCCTGCTCAGCCGTCACCCCGTTCAGCACCTCGTTTATCGGCGGGAACCAGTCCTCCTTGTCCATGCAAAAATCCCAGTTTTTCAGCAGCGCTTCGGTTCGGGTCATTTTCGTTCCTCCTCGATAAAATATGAGTGCCATAGTAATACTTAAACTCCGGAAGTAAGTAACCACCAAAAAACTTATTGGTTGTTACGGAGAATTTACCATATGCCTTTGCCGCCCGTCAAGTAACCTCCTAAGTTCTTTTGACTTGGTACAAGCCACGATTCCCTGTTACAATGAAAATTGCGAAGATTGTCCATGGAATAGGGAAGATTTCCGTTGTAATCGAGAAGATTCACTTTATAACCGGGAAACAACTTCCCCTGAAAGGTCGGTTTTGTATGCTTTGGGTGGACTTTTTAAATAGCTATTGGCGGGATTGGCGATACGGCGGGCCAAGCCGGGACCGGCTGGAGGACCCCGAATGGGTGAGCGCCTGGCTGAGCAAGCACGGGCTGGAGGCGGAGACCCCGCTCGATTCGGAGGAACGAAGCGAACTCGTTTCCTTTCGCACCTGGCTGTTCGAACGCGTGCAAACCATCGCCGCTGGCGGTGCCCTGAGCGATTCGGAGATCCTTTTCCTGAACGGCATCCTGGAGCAGGGGCCGGTAACCCGCCGTCTCGTCCCGGGCGGCCAAGGCGCATGGAGGCTGGAGTCCGTTCCGCTTCGCACCGGCTGGGCGGCGATCCGCGCCGCTGTCGCGGTTTCTTTTGCCTCTACGCTCGCCGACAAGGAAGCCGCGCGCATCCGGGTCTGCGACAACCCGGACTGCTTGTGGGTCTACTACGACGACACCCGCAACCGGTCGAAGCGCTATTGCGACGACAAAGCATGCGGCAACCTGCTCAAGGTCCGCCGGTTCCGCTCCAAACGCAAGGCGGCGGAAGAAACGGCGAACAAAGCGGAGCCTTCAGGGGAAAAGCAGGAAGCCGGCAATGACAAACGTGCGGGTCGTTAAAATTAGCGACAAAAAACCGCGTTATTTTTAGGATGCCTGAAGCCATCCAGCCCAGAGAACGCCCCCTTCCCGCATTCAGTTGGTTTTCAATTTTATGGTTTATACTTGCCGGTAAATTCGATTCGGCAAGAAGTGTGGAACGTGGAAAAGTGGAAGGAACGGCGAACGAAAATCGGCCTGCTGCTCGTGCTGGCGTTGGCTGCAGCAGCGGCCCTCTATTCGCTGGCCCAAGTGGGCGGCTCCGCGGGTAACGGTACCAACATCGACCTGCGCAGCGGAAAACCGGGCTTTGCGGCAGGCGGCCCGGGCGTCCGGACGGAGGCCCGTCGAAACGGGCCTGCCGGTTTGCAAGAAAGTGCTCCTGCCGCTATTCAAGAAGGTGAAGCCGCCGGTCGAGGCAATGCCGAACCGTCCGCCGAGGAGCAACATGAAGAGCCCGCCCTCCCCGAAAGCGGACCCGGGTTCAAGGCGGGCGATGGCGACGGCGCAAACAATGCGGAGAACGCCGGAAGCGCCGGGGCAGCCGAAACAGGCGGAGTACCCGACGAAAGCGCGCGGGTTGAATCCCGCTCCGGCTCTGGCGGCTGGTCGGGCACCCTGGGCGATCTGCTGATGAACGTTGTCTCGTTCGCCAACGTGGCTTTGTTTGTTTATCTGGCGACAACCGCTTGGGATATCGCCGTCCGCGGGCGGATTCGCGGGCTTGGCGCCGGCGGGCGGCAGCCGCTCCCCGAACCCGGTACCCCGTCTCTCCCGGATGAGCCGCCTCCCGCTTATTCCGGGTCGACCGGCTTCCAGCCGTAATACGGAATCGTCTCGTCGTGATCCGATTCCGGCATGCCGGGCACAATCAAGCCTCCGTCCACGCGCAAAGTGGCGCCGGTCATGTAAGAAGCGGCGTCGGATGCCAACCAGAGTACGGCCTCGCCGATGTCCTCCGGCTTTCCCGTCCGGCGGAGAGGGATTTTCTTCGCCAGCCATTCATACTGCTCCGGCGCCACCTCCTCGATCTCCGTCGCGCCCGGGGCTACATTGTTGACACGGATTCCATGCGGCCCCATCTCCAATGCAAACGAATCGCCTGCCCGGCTGAGCGCCGCCTTCATACCCCCATACACCGCGTCGAGCGGGTAGGCGCGTTCCGCGCGGGTGGAGGTGATGTTGATCAGGCTGCCCCGGATCCCCCGGTCGATCATATGCTGCGCAACCTCTTTCATCAGAATGAGCGGAGACACGAAATCGACGTTGATAAACGACAGCATCTCACCGATCTCCAGCTCCGTCAGCTTGGCGCGGTAACCCGCACCCGCGTTATTGACCAGCAAATCTACAGTACCAAGCCGTTCGATAGCCTCCCGGGCGTAAGACTTGGCCGTCTCCGGGTCGGACAGGTCCCCTTGGACGATGTGAAGTGAAGTTCCGTAAGCGTCACGAAGCTCGGCGGCCAGCTTTTCGGCCCCCTCCGCGTTCGACCGGTAAATGGTGGACAGTTCATAGCCGTTTCTCGCCAGCACCCGGGCGATGCCTGCTCCGATTCCGCTGCTTGCTCCGGTGACGATGGCCGTTTTCCGTTTTGCCGTTCCGCCTGTTTCCTGAAGGGTCATATTCATCTTCTCGCATCCTTTCTCTATTGGATTATTACCTTTTACCCAAGGCTCAGTCCGGGTTGCCGCCCCAAGCCAAAAAAAAACGGAGAGCGCTGGGACTGGACGGTGAAATCCAAGCATCGGGATCGCCATCTAAAAACAGAAGCATCCGCATCCGCCAGAAGAACAACTCGTTCCCCTGTGCATAAAAAAACGCCGTTCTCCCCGCGACCACGGCAATCGCAGGAAAAACGGCTTTTTTTGTGCCAAGGGACGGCCAGCCAAATGGTTGAACGACAAGCTGTTCCCGATGCCGTACCGGCTTCCTTCCAGCTCCGGGGCCAGCATCCCCTCCTCTCCGCGGACCGGGTTCAGCGCGCCGGTCAGCCGATATACTCCGTTGGCTCGCAATGCCGCATCCAGCCGAAGCGGGTTGACTTTTCCATTCAACTTGCGGATTCTCAGCCCTACACGGGCTTCCCGCCCTCTTGTGGAGCAACCAGCGGGTTTTTTCCCGTTTGCCGGGCATCGGGCACCGGAACGGACAGCGTTCCCGCCGTCTGGCTGCCGCTCCGCTCTCGTCCGTCAGACGCCGGGTTCTGCCCGAAGCTCTGCTCTCGCCTCCCAGACACCGGGGGCGGTCCGCAGCTCCGGCCCTCCGCCGCCCCGGCCGCATGGACACCCGGATGACCGACCCGCTTCCAGCTTGGTGCCGTCCGAACGATGTAGAGGGGCCGGCCTTTCGTTTCGTCGTAAATGCGCCCGATGTATTCGCCCAGCACGCCGAGCATAATCAGCACAAAGCCGTTGAACACGAGGGTGACGGCGACCATGGAGGGCCAGCCCCGTATCGCTTCATCCGTAAAAACAGCCACGTACAAAACGTAAAGCAAGTAGAGAAACCCGACGCCTGAAAGCAGCCCGCCGGCATAACCCGCCAGCTTAAGCGGCTTGTGCGAAAAGGACGTAATGCCGTCCAGGCAAAGCTTCAACATGCGCTTGAGCGGATATTTGGTTTCCCCCGCCGGGCGTTCGTCCCGAACGTACTCGATCGCCGTTTGCCGGAAGCCGATCCAGCTGACCAGCCCGCGGACAAATCGGTTGTTTTCCGGCAGCCGTTTCAGCTCGTCCACCACCTTCCGGTCCATCAGGCGAAAATCGCCCGTGTCCACCGGAATGGGAATATCCGCGGCCTGTCGCAAAATCCGGTAGAACATCCCGGCGGACCATTTTTTGAACCAGGTCTCGCCGTTGCGCTGAATGCGCTGCGCGTAGACCACCTCATACCCTTCCCGCCACTTGGCGATCATCCCGTGGATCAGCTCCGGCGGGTCCTGCAGGTCGGCGTCAATGACGACAACCGCGTCGCCCCGGGCATAATCCATGCCGGCCGTAATGGCGATTTGATGACCGAAATTCCGGGAAAAATCAATCAGCTGCACACAGGGGTCGTTTTGTCCGAACGCATAGATGATTTCCGCCGACCGGTCCTTGCTGCCGTCGTTGATGAAGAGAAGCTCGTAGGGTTCGCCCGTGTCCCGCATGACCTTCGTCAGCCGCCAGTAAGTCTGTTCGATCACCTCTTCTTCGTTGTACATGGGAACGACAATCGAGTAACGCACGCTGTTCATTGCGATTCCCCTCCTTCGGCCGCTCCGGTTGCGCTCAGCTCGTATAAAGTGCTGCCGCCGGCTCCCCCTGCCCCTGCTCCTGGGGCCGAGCCGGATGCCCATTCCGATGAAGGAATTTCTTTGCCGTGCTCCGTCACCCACTGCGCGAGCGACGAGCTGCCGCCCCTGCCGAAGCCGCCGGACACAACAAAATACTTCAGCCTTCCTTCCGCCACCAGCACTTCCAGGTCTTCCGCCGTCAAAACGGGGTCGTTGCCGGAAAACCCGCCGGTGATAATCACACTCGCGCCTTCCTCGATGATATAGGGAGCGGCGGTGCCGTAGTTGGTGGTCGCGAACAAATAGTCGGCGCCGGACGCATTTTCGCTCAAGTAGCGGTAGAGGCCTTCGTCCAGCTCGCCGCCTTCGTTCATCCCGCCGCCTCGTCCGGCAGCTGCGCCCGGCATCGCGCCGCCGTTTGCATCCGGCATGCCGCCCGGTCCGGGAAGCTGCCCGGCCGCCGCCGTATCGCCGGTTGATCCGGCAGCCGCGCCAGGGAAGGTGGGCCCGCCTTCGTTTGATGAAGCCTCTCCTGGCGGGATTCCATTTTGGCCGGCTGCGTCCAATTCGGGCGGTGTGCCCGAGTCTGAACCGCCTGCCGCTTCCTGACCGGGCTGCGTGTCCGTATCCGCCGGACTGCCGCCGCTCGCGCCCGCCATGGCGGGCTGGGCTGCGCCGGGGCCGCCGTTTGGCGTGCCGCCGTCCCGGCCGCCGGTCCACTCGCCGGCTTGTCCGTCGGCCGGGGCATACGCACCTCCGCCGGCCGGACTGAAGCCGGTGCGGTTGCCGGCTACCGCAAACCCGGCGCCGCCGCCGAAGCCGCCGCTACTCGCGCCCGGCCCGGCTTGCGGCAGCATGCTGTTCTGGCCGTAGGCGATCGGTGTCGCCGCCCAGTACAGCGGGCCGGTGAGGACAGCCGCCAGCGCGAGCGCCGCAAAAGCGGCGGTATACCGCGTCCCGCGGCGTTTCAGGGCGGCCAGCAGCACAGCCGCCGTCAGGCCGCCGATCAGCACGCCCTGCGACCAGGCTGGCCCAATGGTGCCATCATAAGGGTGCATAATGTACCAGGCGAACAGCGTTGTCGCCGCGACCGCCGCCGGGAACAGCCAGGAGCGCCAGTCCGCGGGGTCGCGGTACCGCCGCCAGAGCTCGGTCCATCCCGCGCCGAACAGGGCGGCGACCGGCGGAGCGAGCATAATCAGGTAATAGTGATGGAAAAAGCCTGCGACGCTGAAAAAGCCCATGACCGGCAGCAGCCAGGCCAGCCAGAACAGCGTTTCTTTGTGCTTTCGAGTAAAGTTCCGTCGTCTGAATCCCGCAAACAAAGCGATACAGGCTATCAAAGCGAACGGAATTAGCCAACTGGCCTGGCCGGACAGCTCGGACCGGAACAGACGCAGGGGGCCTTCCGTGCCGGTGCCGAACATGCCGCCGCCACCTCCGCCGGGCCCACCTCCGTCATTGCGGCCTCCTGCGGCAGGCGCATTTCCGGCACCCCTGCCATCTGCCTGGCCGCTGTCAGCCGCTCCGGGCGCAAAACCGCCGCGGCCGCCGCCACCTCCGCCTTGGCCCCGGTCGCCGGTCAGGCGGGAAAGGCCGTTGTAGCCGAGCGCCAGCTCCAGCACCGAGTTGGTGCTGCTGCTGCCGATGTAAGGGCGCTCGTTTGCCGGAATCGAATCGACGATGACCGCCCAGGAGAGCGAGATGCAAACCATCACTGCCGTTGCGCCGGCCAGCACGCCGGTTTTCTTTTTCCAGCCGGCCTTCCAGCCGATCAGGTAAAGCAGGTACATCGCCGGAACGATCATGTACGCCTGCATCATTTTCATATTAAATGCAACACCGATAACCGCGAACGCTCCGATCAGGCTCCCGACGCTGTTCTTGCGGATGCCCCGAAAAAGCAGCCAGACGCCCGTCAGCAGGGCAAACACCAGCATGGCGTCAATGTTGTTGGTCCGGCTGACTGCGACGGCGACCGGCGCGCAGGCCATGGCGGCCGCACCGAGCCGGGCGGCTCCGGTGCCGAAGGCCGGCTTCAGCAAAACGTACATCAGAAGCACGGACCCCACACCCGCCAGCGCCTGGGGCAAAATCACGCTCCAGCCGTGAAGGCCGAACAAATACGCGCTCAGCGTCTGGATCCAGAACGTCACCGGCGGCTTATCCACCGTAACGAACCCGGCATCCAGCGACGCGAAGAAAAAGCTGCGCCAGCTCTGCAGCATGCTTCCGACCGCCGTCGTATAATACGTGTTGGCGTACTGCTCCGCCCAGATGTTGTAGCCATTAAAAAAAGCGGCCAATAAAGCGATGCCGGCCAAAACGAAGTCGAATCGTCCCTTCCGGCCTGCCGCTTCGGGTTTTGGTTGGTTCATCGGTTCCCCTCTCCTCACTTGCGTCTCCCGGTTCCGGCCGCCCTTTTGTCCGTTTGTGTCCGCCGTCCTTTGCCGTTCGGACCGGATGCCGCGCCGCCGGTGCTTTCATTGTGCCCGCCGTTCCTTAACGCTTCATGAGCGGCCGCTGAATATTTGCTGAAAGCCTCGTCCGCGCCTTTTCAGCCAGCGTTAAGCTTTCTGTTGTTTACTTATAGATAGGAGAAACCGATGCCCGGGAGGCTGTCATGAAACCGATTAACGGGATAAAAATTCTGCTTGCGGACGACGAGCCGCATATCCTTCAGTTTTTGGAGATGGGCCTAGTGAATGAGGGCTTCGAGGTCCGTACCGCGCCGGACGGCAAAGCCGCGCTGGAGCTGGCCGAAAGCTTTCAGCCCCATGTGGCGATTCTCGACGTAATGATGCCCGGGACGGACGGCTTCGAGGTGTGCCGCAGCCTCCGGGAGTCCGGCCATCCGGTGGCGGTCATCATGCTCACCGCCAAGGACGAGGTAAACGACCGCGTCAAAGGCCTCACGCTTGGGGCCGACGATTATGTCGTCAAGCCGTTCAGCTTTGCCGAGCTGCTTGCCCGCATTCAGGCCCGGCTGCGCAACCAGTTTCCCGATCTGCTGGGCGAGGTGGTGCACGGGCCGTTTCGCGTGGACGACCGCCGCCGGGAAATCCTGTACCGGGGGGAGGCGCTCGCCCTTTCGCCGACAGAATACGAGCTTTTGAAATTTCTGATTCTGAATCACGGGATCGTGCTGAGCAAAACCATGATTTTGGACCGGGTATGGGGATACGATTTTGGAGGCGAGGAAAACATTGTGGAGGTGTACATCCGCTCTCTTCGGGACAAGCTTGGCGACAAGGAGCACCGGCTGATCCGGACGCTCCGGGGCGCAGGATACCGGGTGGACTTGCCATGAACAACGGAGCCGGAAAAAGAAACCGAAAAAAACGTGCTCCTTCCTCGCTGCGCGCCCAGCTGCTCATCCGTTCGCTTTTTGTATTGGCCGCGCTTCTGGTGGCCATCGGCTTGTCGCAGTATTGGCTATCCAAAGATTTTCTTTACAAAAGCCGGGCGGATGCGCTGCAATCGCAAGCAATGACGCTTCCCCGCGACCTGTTCCCCGGCGGCGCCGTTCCGGGAGGCCCCGTCGCCCCTTTGCCGATGTCTCCTTCTGCAGAGCGCGGCGCAAACGAACGGCGTTTTTTCTTCATGGATAACTTGTCCCTGGCCATGATCCGGCAGGATGGAACAGCCGCGGATGTGCTAACGGGGGAAGGGCTTACCGCTCCGCTTCTGGACAGCTCGGCTTACCGCCTTTTGATCGGAGAGCTTGCGGAGGAACGGCCCGGGGAACGAAACGGGGAATACCGGCTGCTGAAAAACGCGTCGGGCGAGGAGCAGCTGGTCGTGTTCCGGCTGATCGGGCCGCGCGACAATCCGCTCGGGCTGATTCAGCTCGGGGAAGCCGCCGGCCCGATCCGGGCGGCGCTTCTTCGCCAGCTGCTGACCTTCATCGGGCTGGCTGTCCTTGCGACGGGCGCGGGGCTGCTCCTGTATGCTCCCGTCATCCGCCGGACGCTTGTACCGCTGACGCGTATAATCGGGGCCGTCGAAGCGACCGATGCGGGCCGGTTGAACCACCGCGTCCCCGCCGATCAGGGGCAGCGGGAGATCGACCGGCTGGCCGCATCGTTCAACGGCATGCTGGAACGGCTGGAGGGATCCTTCGAGGCGGAGCGCGAAGCCAAAGAGCGCATGAAGCGGTTTGTGGCGGATGCCTCGCACGAGCTGCGGACCCCGCTCACCTCGATTCACGGCTTTTTGGAGGTTTTGCTGCGCGGCGCAGCCTCCAACCCGGAGCAGCTGGAAAGAGCACTCCGGAGCATGCACGGCGAATCCAAACGGATCAACAAGCTGGTGGAGGACCTGCTGCTGCTCTCCAAGCTGGACCGGGACCCGCAGCTTCAGCTGGCGGTTGTCCCGCTCGACCGGCTGGTCCGGGAAATGGAGCCGCAGCTGCTCATGCTGGCGGGGGAGCGGGAGGTTCGTTTTTCGCTTCGGGAAGGGGGAATGCTCTGCCCCTGCGACGCCGACAAGATCAAGCAGGTTGTGCTGAACCTGTTTCAAAACGCGGTCCAGCATACGGACCCGCAAAGCGGCCGGATCGGGCTGATTCTTGGCGACGACGGGTCGGCCGCGCGTCTGACGGTGCGGGACAACGGCCCGGGCCTCGCGCCGGAGCACCTGCCGCTCGTCTTCGAGCGCTTCTACCGCAGCGACGCGGCAAGAGCGCGCAAATACGGCGGCGCGGGCCTCGGCCTGGCGATCAGCAAGTCCATCGCCGAGGCGCATGGCGGCGGAATCTCCGCCGAAGGCGCTCCGGGCCAAGGAGCCGCGTTTACAGTAACGCTGCCTTTGGCGGAAGGCGGGGCTTTTTCGCCGCCCAAGCCAGTGCCGGAAGCCGAATAGCAACAAAAAACCTCGCAATTTTCTGTCATTTACCGCTTTACGGCTAAAACGTCGCTACGCGGCACTCCCCGCCCCGAAAAAAGCAAAAGGAGCTGCGCGATGGTGCTTCACCGTCGCGCAGCTCCTTTAATTGATGCAGGCTTGTAGAGAGAATCTTCTCTCTTTTAGGTAAAATCCCGATGCCGGGATACTCCGGCGGTTCCGTCGTTTGCTAATAGGAGTGTCAACGTGCTACTTCTGCAAGCTCCCCTTTACGCGAACCCGCTGCAAACGCAGCGCGTTCAGCACAACGGACACGGAGCTCAGCGCCATGGCGGCGCCCGCTACCCAGGGCGCGAGCAGGCCGGCGGCGGCTATCGGGATGCCCAGCGTGTTGTAGCCAAGCGCCCAGAACAGGTTTTGCCGGATGTTCGCCATCGTCCGCCGGCTCATGTAGAGCGCGTCGGGGATCGCGGTCAGCTCGCCGCGCATCAGGGTCACGTCGGCGGCTTCCATCGCCACGTCCGTTCCCGTGCCGACCGCCATGCCGATGTCGGCCGTCGCGAGAGCCGGGGCGTCGTTGATGCCGTCGCCGACCATCGCCACCGTCAGGCCCTGCGCCTGCAGCTTGGCCACCTCTGCGGCCTTGCCCTCCGGCAGCACCTCGGCCAGCACCCGGTCGATGCCCACCTCGGCGGCGATGGCCCGGGCGGTGCGCTCGTTGTCGCCGGTGATCATGACGACGCCGATGCCCATCTCCTTGAGCCTCTTCACGGCGGCCGCCGAAGAATCCTTCACGGTGTCCGCCACCGCCACCATACCGGCGTACCGTCCGTCCACGGCGACGAGCATCGCCGTTTTGCCCGCTTCTTCCAGAGCGGTCATCCGGTCGTATGCCCCTCCCGCCTCTACGCCTTCGCGCTCCAGGAGGCGGCGTGTTCCGGCCAGCACCTCGCGTCCCTCGACGGCCGCCTTGATGCCGTAGCCGGGAATCGCTTCAAACCGCTCCGCCTTCGGCATCGCGATGCCGCGTTCGGCAATGCCCGCGACAATCGCCTCCGCCAGCGGATGCTCGGACCCTTGCTCGGCCGCGCCGAGCAGCGCCAGAAACGCGGCTTCGTCGCCCTCCGCGCTCACATCCGTCAGCTTCGGCTTGCCGTTCGTGACCGTACCGGTTTTGTCCAGCACAACCGTGTTCACTTTATGCGTCCGCTCCAGATGCTCGCCGCCCTTGAACAGGATGCCGAACTCCGCGGCCCGGCCGGACCCGGCCATGATCGAGGTCGGCGTTGCCAGCCCAAGCGCGCACGGGCAGGCGATGACCAGCACGGCGATCGCATTTTCCAGCGCGTTTGCGAAATCCCACGGGGTGACAAAGAAATACCAGACCAGGAAGGTCAATACCGCGATGCCAACCACAATCGGGACAAAAATGCCCGAGATCCGGTCCGCCACCCGCTGAATCGGCGCTTTGGAGCCCTGCGCTTCTTCCACCACCCGGATAATTTGCGCCAGTGCCGTTTCCCGGCCGACCTTGGTCGCCTCGACCCGCAGCACGCCGTTCTTGTTCAGCGTCGCCCCGATGACGGCATCGCCCGGCTTTTTGCCCACCGGGAGGCTTTCGCCGGTCAGCATCGATTCATCGACGGCCGACGCTCCTTCGACTACGACGCCGTCCACCGGAACCTTCTCGCCGGGCCGGACCAGCACGATGTCGCCTTTTTGCACATCCTCCACCGGAACCGTCTGCTCAATCCCGCCGCGCACGACCAGCGCGGTTTTGGCGCGCAGGCCCATCAGCGACTTGATCGCGTTCGAGGTGCGGCCTTTGGCCAGCATCTCAAACCATTTGCCGAGCAAAACCAGCGTAATCAGCACGGCGCTCGTTTCAAAATACAGCGTAGGCCCGTGATGCGGCGAGCCGTCCGCCGCCCACAGAATGGTTTGATACAGACTGTAGAAAAAGGCGGCCGACGTCCCGAGAGCAACCAGCACGTCCATGTTGGCGCTGCCGTTCGCCAGCGCCTTCCAGGCTCCTTTGTAAAAGGGCCAGCCGATGTAAAACTGCACCGGGGCGGCGAGCGCCAGCTGCACCCAGGGATTCATCAGCACATCGGGAATGTAAAGTCCCGACGTAAACGTAAAGTGC
The DNA here is from genome assembly GCF_059735245.1 of Gorillibacterium sp. sgz306347. Taxonomy (NCBI): domain Bacteria; kingdom Bacillati; phylum Bacillota; class Bacilli; order Caryophanales; family Paenibacillaceae; genus Gorillibacterium; species Gorillibacterium sp. sgz306347. The sequence goes on along the minus strand of NZ_JCAPET010000021.1, from coordinate 73,801 downwards.
GCGACCATGCTCCACAGAAGCGGCAGCGACAAAAGCGCGGAAATCAGCAGCATGCGCTTGTGGCTGCGCAGCTCGCGCTCGCGGTGATCCGCCGCCGCGCCGTCTTCTTCCTTGACGTCGGCCCGGTAGCCGAGCTGCTCCACCTTCCGCTGCATATCCTCTACCGAAACCTCGGCGGGCGAGTATTCAACCCGCGCCGTCTCCAGGGCAAAATTCACCGAAGCGGACGAAACGCCCGACAGCTTGCTTAGCCCCTTCTCGATCCGGGCGGCGCAGGCCGCACAGGTCATGCCGGCAAGCCGCAAATCCGCCGTCTCTTTCACCGTGTCGTAGCCGAGCTTGCGGATGCTTTCTTCCATCGCGCTCAAGCCGATCCGGTCGGGATCGTAGGAAACGCTCGCCTTTTCCAGGGCGAAATTGACGTTGGCGGATTCGACCCCCGCAAGCTTGCCGAGCCCCCGCTCAATCCGGTTGGCGCAAGCCGCGCAGGTCATTCCGGCAATTTGCATAGTGGCCTGTTTTGTAGTTTTTGTACCCGTTTGTTCCATCGTCATCCGTTCCTTTCTTCTCCGCCGTTCTCGCTCTTCGCTGCGTACCGGCCGCAGGCCGGTCATTTAAACGACATCGTACCCTTGCTCCTCAATGGCTTCCTTGATTTGATCCAGGGTCAGCTTGGACTCGTCGTATGCGACATCGACCGTCTTGGCCGGCAGGTTGACCGAGCCGGAGGCGCCGATTCCTTTCAGCGCTTTCTCGACGGATTGCACACAGTGGTTGCAGCTCATGCCTTCTACTTTCAGCGTTGCGTTTGTCATGGGATCGTGCTCCTTTTTGAATGGATTTGATGTGTTCTGTGAAATTAGTATACCCCCCTACCCTATATAGAGTCAAGTGGAAGGAGAATTTTTTTCTCCCTGCTATTCTTATCCCCGGATTTCTTTCCGGCTAACCGCGCCCGTTATTTCATCAGCTTGCTCATGGTCGTGATAATTTCGTTCACCACCTCGGTGTCGCCTTCCTGCAGCCGCTCGGCCACGCAGCTCTTCAAGTGTTGCTCCAGCAAAAGGCGGCTGACCCCGTTCAGCGCAGACTGTACGGAGGCAATCTGATTGAGGACATCGTCGCAGTAGGTGTCCTTGTCGATCAACCCCTTGATGCCGCGGACTTGCCCTTCGATCCGGTTCAGCCGGCTCGTCAGGTTCGCCTTCACCTGCTCGGAATGATGGCTTTTGCGCCCGCCTTCCCCCGACGCGCAGCTTGCGCAGCCGATTTCGTTTCCGGCGGAGTCCGCGCTTTGCCCGCCGTTACCCAAGGCCATATCCTCCTGCTGCTTTTGTTTTGCCGCTTGTTTTGCCATGCCGCTCTTCCTTTCTGTTCCACAGTTTGTTCCTTTTTAGCCCGTGCCTGCCGCCGCCGGTTCTTCTCTGTTTCCGCCGGGTATCAGCCCTTTTTCCAAATGATTCAGTCACCCCAGCGGACGCCCGCTCTCCAATGTCGCCAAGCTTGGCATCAGGTGAAGTCGTACTCCGCGAGCTTCCGTTCCTTCCCGCAAGTCCGCCTCCCCTTTCCGTTATCATACTACAAGTGCGCCGCCGCTCAAACCCTAGCAAAAAGGTCGGTTTTTATCTTGAAAACCGTCCGGTCTTGTGTCATTGTAAAAGAAACAAGCCCGGCGGCGGCGTCCGCCGGCTCAATCACGCGCACAAGGGAGCGAGCCGATTGGTTGCGATACACGAACGCATCGCCAACGCGAAAGCGAAAGACATCTACTTGTCCATCCGCCGGCAGGGCCGGGCCTCCAAGCTGGCTTTGCTGGAAGAAAGCGGTCTGACGGTCAGCACGCTGACCCGGCTGCTGGACGACCTGCTGGAGCAGGAGCTGATTGTCGAGGTCGGCTTCGGGGAGTCGACCGGCGGGCGGCGTCCGATCTTGTACGAAACCAACCCCGTCTACGCGTTTCTGCTCGGACTGGACATTTCCCGCCTGCATGCCAAGCTGGCGCTGTTCGACCTGCACCTGCGGCCGCTCGCGGAGCATACCTGGCCGATGGATGCGGAGCTGACGCCGGACCGGCTGATGGAGCGGATTGCCGCTGGGCTGCCGCGCTTGTGCGAAGAAGCCGGCCTGGACCCGGAGCATCCGGCGGGGAACATCCTTGGTATGGGCGTCGGCGCGGTCGGCCCGCTTGACCGGGAGCGCGGGTTGATTCTGAACCCGCTGCATTTTTCCGCGCCCGGCTGGCGGCAGGTGCCCGTGAAGGAGCGCCTGGAGGCGCTCTTCGGCCTGCCGGTGTTCCTCGACAACGGCGCGAACGCCGCTTTGCTTGGCGAATACTGGGCCGGCAGCGGACGGAAAGGCCGCCATCTGCTGTATCTGCATGCCGGCGTCGGCCTGCGGTCCGCCGTCATGCACGACGGCCGCATTCTGTACGGCGCGGCCGATACCGAAGGAGCGGTCGGCCAGATGATTATCGACGCCGCCGGTCCGCCTCCCGGGAACGGCGGCTTGAATTACGGCGCCTGGGAAACCTATGTTTCCATTCACACGCTGGAGGAAAAGGCGCGGGCCGCCTGGCGGATGGGACGCGAGACGACGCTGCGCGCGCTGGCTCCGTCGCCCGAGGAGCTGGCTTTTCACCACCTGGCGGCCGCGCATGAAGCCGGAGACCCGCTGACGACGGAGCTTTTTCTGCAAACATCGGGTTATCTGGGCATCGGGCTTGCAAACCTGATCAATGTGCTGCATCCGGAGCAGATTATTCTCGGCGGCCCTCTCTTTGCGGCGGGCGACGCGCTCTTCCGGGAAGCGGCGCGGATCGCCCGGGAAAAAACGTATTACCGCGACCAATACGATCCGCGGTTCGCCCCCGCCGCGCTGGGCGAGGATGCGGTTTCCACCGGCGCGGCCGCGCTTGTACTGGGGAAGCTGACCGACTGAGCTTATCTTTTTGGCTTCCCGGGGCAGGACCGCCCGCGCATAAAACCGGACCGGCAAGGAAAAACCGCCCCTCTATTGTCCCACCTGCTAACAATAGAGATGCGGTTCGGCAAGAGCTCCTTGTCCGGTCCGGTTTCTTTTGGCGGAATTGTGGGGCTTGGTTCCGGCTCTGGCAAGCCTCGTTGCAAACCCGCCGTTTTTTCGTGCAAGCCGGCAGCCAGCCCCGCTTGCCGGAGCATGGCTGGCCGTCTCGCTGCTCGCCTTCGCTTCCTTACGCCGCCGGCATTTCCGATAGCTTGATGGTAATGTTGGACGGGTCCTTTACAAACCATTCGCCTTCGGTCTGCACGGCTACCACTCCGGCTTCCTTCAGCCGCCGCAGCAGCTCCGCAAGCTCCCCGCTTCCGCCGAGCACCAGAGTAAAATGCGCGATACCCGCCGCATTCTCCGGGGCGGGCGGCGCGCCGACCCCGGCCCAGGTGTTCAGGCCGATGTGGTGATGATACCCGCCGGCGGATATAAACAGGGCCGACGAGCCATAATGGCAGGTAACGTCAAAGCCCAGCACCTCGGTGTAAAACGCCCGCGCCTTTTCCAGATCGCTCACGTGGAAATGGACGTGGCCGATCACGGTTCCTTCCGGCAGCCCGCTCCATTCCAAATGCTCCGCGTCGTCGATCATGCTTCTTACATCGACCGGATCGGTCGTCATGATGTATTCGCCGTTCGCATCCCGCCGCCAAGTCTCCCGGGCGCGGTCCCGGTACAGCTCAATGCCGTTGTTGTCCGGGTCGTTGAGGTAAAGCGCCTCACTTACCAGGTGATCGCCCTGTCCGACGGGAATCTGATGACGGATCAGATTGCGGAGCACCGAGCCCAGCGAAAGCCGGTCCGGCAGCAGAATGGCGAAATGATAAAGCCCGGCAACCGCTTTGCGCGGGGATACGACCGCCTGCCCGATTTCCCGCAGCGTCAGCAGCGCTCGTTTCCCGTCCACGGTAAGCTCGGCCTCCCTCTCCGTCCGCCGCAGCACGCGAAAGCCAATGACCTCCGTATAAAAAGCGACGGAGCGTTCCAGGCTGCTTACTTTAAGCACCACATCTCCGATATGGGTGCGCGGATCCAAAGTCGCGTTCATGTTCCTCATCCTTTCCGTCCCGATTTGAGCAGCAAGGCGTCAATGGAAAACGGCGTAGCCTTTGCCGCGAACAGATGCAGCGCCACCAAAATAAAGGCGATGTCCAGCTCATAACCGCCGAGAAGACCGGCGTCCAGCTTGGCGGTAAAAATTGCGCCAAGCAAAATCACCACAAAGATAGCGGCAAAATAGCGCGTCGCCAGTCCGAGAATAAGCGCGACCCCGCCGACCGTCTCGAGAATGGCGACCGCATAAGCCAGAAATTCGGGCAGCCCGATGCTGGCGAACCAGCCCGCCGTGTTTCCCAGTCCATTCTGTATTTTGTCCAGCCCGTGCAGCATAAATAGAATGCCCAATCCAACCCGCATGATCGTAGTCACAATCGTATTGAAATTCATTTTCCCGCTCCTTTTTTATTATTAATTTTTCATTTATATTGCAAATATCCATCGCAAAAAATAAATCGTTTCCCTGGATACGCAACTTACTTTTTGTGGAACCTTTGCTCCGCGCAACCCGGGACAGGCCAATTTTCCGAGGCAAGCCGGATCGCACAAGTCAAACCTGCCGCTATCCCGCTAAGGCCAGAACAGAACGAACCTTTCCTGCTGTAACCCTGCTAATCCGGCTTCTCCTACCGTGACCGGGACAAGCTAATTCTCCCGAGGCGACCAGGCAAACTGAACGAATCTGCCTCAACCCGCAGACCCGATCACTTCGAGACCATTCCGCAAGTCTGAGCGTTTCGCCCCAAACCGCAGACCCCATCTCTCCGAGGCAACCGGAAAATTCCCCTTCCCCTATTCCCAGCCAATTGGCGTCTTGCTGGCCCGTCTTGTCCAACTCCTTTCCTTCCAAAAAGTAAGTTTGTTATTTTTAATAATTATTATTTTATAGTTGCAATTTATCATGCGCTTCTTCTCGTGTCAAGATTTTTTTGATACAATAAATATAATATATGCATTAGAAATAAATGAGGAGGCTTCCCGTGGACATCGGCTCCAACATTCGCGCCATCCGCAAAAAGAAACAGCTTTCCATCCAGCAGCTTTGCGACAAAACCGGCTTGTCCCAGGGGTTTCTCAGCCAGGTGGAGAACAACAAAACCTCTCCGTCTGTCGCGACGCTCGACAGCATTGCAACGGCTTTAAACGTTCCGCTGGCGTTTCTGCTGGTGAAAAAAGAAGACCGCATGCACATCGTCCGCAAAGACGAACGCCGCAAAACGGTTTACGGGAAAGAAAAGCTGATCGTCCAGCACCTGAACGACCGGGGCAACGAGAAGCTGCTGCTTGTGGAAATGCCCCCGGGCTCGGCAACCGAAGACACGCATTCGCACGCGGGAGAGGAAATTCATTTCGTCCTTCAGGGGACGCTTTACGTGGAGCAAGGCGACGATTCCGCAACCGTATACGCCGGGGATACGTTCGCCTGGAAGGCCATTATGCCCCACTACGTCAAAAACATCGGGGACGAAACCGCGCTGGTCCTGATCTCTGTGTATATCGATTAAGGAATGGGCCGAGCCTGATTTCCGTGCATATCAGTTAAGGAATGGGCCGAGCCTGATCCGTGCATATCGATTAAGGAATGGGCCGAGCCTGATTTCCGTCCGCATTCCGTTATCGCCCTGATAGTTTCCCGCCCGAAATCAAGAGCGTTGCCCTCCGTTTGCCACAAGGGCCATGCGGGGACGTTTTTTGTTCGGCCAACTGGCAATCCGGCCTCGGGCGCCGGCTTTACGGTGTTACGATGCTTGCAGCCTTTTACGCTGCTGACGGGGAGCGCCTTTTCCTCTCGTTTTTCCTCATAATCTTGGTATGAGGTGACGACTGTCCCGCTTAGAACGGTGCCCCATATTCTAACGGTTGCCACAGAGCTTATTCGGGCAAAAACCCGCCCTGCTTTTTCTCTAACGGTTGCCACGGAGCTTATTTCGAGAAAAACGGCCGAAATGAAGCAAAAAAACGAAAATAAGCCCTGTGGCAACCGTTACAATTTGAAACCCTCGTTTTTCGGCCAAATAGCCGCTGTGGCAACCGTTAGACACCTGCACCTTCCCGCCACCTCCGATAATGAAACTTGATGGCTTGCTTTATTGCAAAATATCGCATCTTTCGAGCAATCCAGAATCACGGGTGAGGTTCGCAAAGTCTTCGCAAAGACTCCATACCCTTCCCCTGAAAGCAAAGATCGGCAGCGCTTAGGCTCATAAGCGCTCATTACTCGTACTTGGGAAGAAATAGTTCATACTTCATTACGGTCGTAACCGAACAGCATTTCTTTTTATGATAAACGAACGAGGCACAACCTTCTTCGATTCAAAACGACTGGACCTGCTAATCCTGATTTTCTTGCTCAAACCATTAACGGTGAAAAAGATTATTGCCATTGGCATTTTATGGTATTAGCCTTTTGTCTCCCAACACAGGAGGACGACCATGCAGAAAAAAATCGGCTATCTGTCCGCCTTGCTTTTAGCGGTTGCCCTTGCCGTTTGCAGCCGGCAGTCCAGCACGGGAGCTTTGGTTCAGGTGCGGCAGAAAGGAACCACCGCCCAAGAAGATTGGGTTGTGGTGGAGAACTTGTCCCACAAGAGTACCCGCCTCGTGTTAAACGATAAGAAACAGTGGAACTCGTTTCTGGTGAATGAAGAATATCACCTACCGTCAGAGGGGCTCTAAGTCTCCTTTCCTGGTGAACATTACCCGAAAGATTACACAAGACGCGTCGAGTAGCTGAGCAGCAGCGCAAAAACACCGGTTCCCCCGCTTCATAGCGGCGGGAGCCGGTGTTTTTCATCACGTCTTTTGATGGTGATTCTCTTTTTCGCTTTTATTCTACAGCTTTCGTTCTTCCGTTCCCGTCACAGTTGTTCTACAGCCTACGGGCTCGTTTCAACGTATGCATTGCTTAATGTTGCGTTGCGTTCTTTATGTTGCATTCCTTATAATACGTTCCTTATGTTACATTCCTTATAATACGTTCCTTATGTTACATCCCTTATGTTGCGTTCCTTATGTTACGCTTTTTATCTTTCCTTCCGCAACTTCCAGCTACTGCTTGCGCTTCACGGCCGCAAAGCGCTTTCGGAGCAGGTCGAGCGCCCGCTCGGTCTGAAGCTTCTCTTCCTCCAGCCGGTCCTCCACGCTTTTCGGCGGGGAAGCGAACAGCAGCGCGTCGCGGGGCTCGTTGCCGACCGCTTCGCTGATCCGCCCGTTCCGGGCCGCGTATACCCTTGTCATAGCTGCAGCCCTCCGATCCATTTGCGCATAAATTCAAATACCCGCTTGTTCTGGTTCAGAATCGCATCCATCACGCTCACCCGGTGCGTGAGAAACATCGCGCCGTTCCACGACGGTCCCGCCGGGAAATGGCAGGTCATGACGCGGTCGCCGCATTTGACGCACAGGTAGAACCGCCGGTTTTTCTGGCTGAAAAACACACTTTCCCGCTCGGCCCGGGCATGGGCGATCACCACATACGAGCGCGTGTTGTCCAGCGCGTAATAGGGCGGCACCCGCGAGGGGCGTCCCGCCTGCCCCGCGAGCGCAAGCCGGTCTCCGGCATCCCGGTACAGCGTAATGGCTGTGCAATCGTCGAAACCGCCGATAGGCTCCGACAGAAAGCCGCCGTACCGGCGCTCTACCTCGCCGCCCCGCAAATGGCCGATAAACGATTCCAGCAGCAGGCCGTGCTGGGAAACCGGAAGATGCTGAAAAACGGGAAGATTGCTTTCGATAAATTGATAAAATTGCTCATATTCGTCCAGCTGCCGATCGTACATCGCAAAGGTGTCTTCAAGCGGAAGCAGCAGCACGCCCCGGCGCAGCAGGTCGCTGAAATACTCCCGCCAGTTGATGGAAATCCCGAGGCCAAGCTCATCCAGGTACACGCCGCGTTTCACCAGATCGTCGAGAAAAAACCAAACGTACGGGTCGACATGCGCCGGAACCCTGCCCTGCGCCTTCAGCGCGCGGATCAGCTCCGCCGCCGTCGGATATTCCCCGGTCTCGCGCCGGTGCTGCTCGGTCAATTCCTCGATCGCAGGCTTCGCAACGGCAAAAAAGTCCCGTTTTACCGCGGTTTCGGCAAAGACGAGAATCGTTTTGTTCGTCTGCACGGCGCGCAGGTATTCCAGATGGGTCACGGTCCGGTCGGCTTCCGGGTAGAAGGTGCCGCCTTTGTCCTTGATAAACAGCAGAAAAATATCCGCTTCCTCCACCTTCTCCAGACAGCGCCGCACGGAGGTTTGGTGATTGTCCCACGGGCCGAAATTCCGCTCGTACATCAGCGGCTCATGGCCCAGCTCGGTTAATTCGTCAAATACGTTGCTCCGCAGCCGTGTGAATTCATCCTGCCCTACCGAGCTTATGAACAGTTTGGCTTTGGTCAGCGTGCTCCCCCCTTTCGGTTATCCGTATCGCCTCTCCGCTCCGCTTCCATTATACCCCTTCTCCCGCCCGGCTCCAAAAAGGTGCCAGACGCCGGCCGACTCCAGCAAACGATAAGCCAGGTACCCGATCAAGGCGCCCAGCGTGTTCAAAATCAGGTCGTCCACCTCTGCGCTGCGGTAGGTAAACAGCATTTGCGTTCCTTCGATCAGCAGGGTAAAGCCGAGACCCGCCAGCCCGGTTTTCCAAAAAGCTCGGAAGCGCGGGTATAGAATCGGCAGGAAAACGCCAAACGGCACGGTCAGCGCGACATTCCCCACGCTGTAGTAAACCGCCATCCGCGGACTCCGGCCAAACTGCCGGGCAAGCTCGCGGAACGGCTCCGTTTCGAGGTAAAGCCCGCCCCAATCCGGGACGGAAAAGGAGAACGGCGCGAAGGTCAAGTGATAGACCGCGGCCAGGTAAACAAACCAGGCGGCCCACAGAATTTCACGGCCCGCTTTGATCCGGCCCCCGTTTGCCGCATACCGTTTCCTTGCGCCGGCCCACCAGGCGATGGCCAGGCCAAGGACGGCGGCCGGAAACGGGAGGCTTCCGAACAAACCGGCAACGAGCATAAGGGCGATCAGCCCGAGACTGACGGCGGGCAGCCGTTGAGATCCTTGCCGGCGAAAAAGCGCAACGGCCGCGAATACAAGCGATGCAGGCAGCGCGACCGCCCATGCCGGCAGTTGGGCTGCGGCCGGCAGCAGGCCCGGCGGGGAAAGGACGACGGCTGCGGAACCGGCGGCCAGCAAAAACGAGAGTCTTCCTGTCCATGGTGCGGGTTTGCTCATTTTTGCGGCTCTCCTTTTTCAACTATGCGGCGTCTCCGCCGATTATTCGAATGCCGGAATGTCCATTACCAGATCCGGCTCATTGTGCACAAAGGTAATCTGAAAGCCTCCGCGCACGTCGCGGAGTCCAGGCTCGTCCACGGATGCCAATTCGCGCAGCAGCGCCTCCGATTCTTCCGTCAGTGTAAGCCCCGTGCCCCGGCAGGCGGGGTACAGCTTGCCGACGTCGCGGTTTTCCATTTCGAACTGGAGGGTAATCGACTTGTTGGACTGCATGCTGTAGTTTAAAATCCAGGCCCCGCTCTCCGAAAGAACCCGCTTGGCCTCGTCAATCGCCAAATGACGGTCGTACCGGGCGATCGCGTTGATGCGGATAAACGGTATCTTACTCATCCCTCTGCTTCATCCTTCTTTTGGTAACTTCCCCCTGTAAGACGGCGCATGCCGCGGAAAGGTTGCGGCCGGCTGTCCAGTCCGTCCGGGCAAGCCATTCCTTTCCCCACCCTCTGCCGTGGCCCGGAGTGTCCTTTTGCTGGACATAAAGTAGAAGCGGAGGCAGCGGCGCGGTCAGCCGCTCAATTTTCTTTTCTCGCTGCAAACGGGCTTTCTTTCATTTTAACCGATAACTATTTTCCAAACTAACATTATGTTGGCAGATTGTAATGGAGATATCCGTCTATTTTACTAGGTTATCGCGGTTTTCACACTATCTTAATTCCAAAATGGAATTATTTCTGTTATACTAAAGCTACACCTGGAAACGGAGAGAATGCCAAATGAAAAAGAGAAACCGGATCGACTGGAAGCTGCTCGGGCAGATTTTCTGGTCCTTTTTTAAGATCGGGCCGGTGACCTTTGGGGGAGGCTACGCGGTCGTTCCCGTCATCGAGCAAGAAGTGGTGACGCGCCGCGGCTGGATCGAAGAACGCGAAGCCGCCGATGCGCTGGCCGTCAGCCAATCGGTGCCGGGCTCCATCGCGATCAATTCCGCTACGTTTGTCGGCTATAAAATCGGCGGCGTGCCCGGCGCGGTCGCCGCGACGATCGGCATTGCGCTGCCGACTTTTTTTATCGTCATGGGCTTGGGCGGGGTCTTTCTCCTGATGCGGGACAACCCGAAAATAGAAGCGGCCTTTAAAGCCATCAAGGCAACTATCGTCGCTCTCATCGTTTACGCCGGCATCAAAATCGGCAAAACGGCCATCCGGGACAAAGCCACGCTTGCGGCCGCGCTGGTCACAACCGTTCTGCTGACGGCGTTTCCGATCAACCCGATCGCGGCGATTCTGGCCGGCCTGCTCGCCGGCATCGTGCTGGTCCGGGCCAAAACGGCTCTAGGCATGGCGATCCGGCTCGAGGAGGAGCCCCAAAAGACCCGGTATGTTTACAAAGACTACTTCATCGGAGACGGGATTTAGGAGGGGATTCGGGTGCTGTGGGAGCTGTTCCGCACCTTTTTTACAGTGGGGCTCGTCTCATTCGGCGGCGGCTACGCGATGATTCCGGTGATCGGAGCGCAGGTGGAGGCGCACGGCTGGATGACCCCGCAGGATTATCTCGACGTGACGGCCGTCGCCGGCATGTCGCCCGGCCCGATTGCCGTCAATACGGCCATTTTTGTCGGCTACCGGGCCGACGGCTGGCCGGGCGCCGTCGTGTCGGCCTTCGGCATGCTCCTGCCCTCGCTGATCCTGGTTATCCTCGCGGCGGCTTTTTTCTATCGGGTCTACAAGAACCGGACGGTGCAGGCGGCCTTTTACGGGCTGCGGCCGGTTGTGGCGGGCATCATCTTTTACGGAGCCATTCAATTCGCCTTGACCAGCGGTCTTCTCACCTGGGACGCAACCGCCGACACGGCCATGCTCGCCGTTATCTTCGCGGGTTCCTTGTTCGCGCTGATCAAGCTGCGCCTGCACCCGCTTTTTGTAATTCTGCTGTCCGGCCTTGTGGGAATCGCGGTTTTTACGTAGCTGACACGCAAACGAAAAAAGGAGCCTTCCGGCAGCCGAAATCGGCTGAGGAAGGCTCCTTTTCGCAAGGGGGGGCTAGCTAAACGGGCGCTGATACCGCTGCGAGTGCAGCTCGCACCCGCACAACGCTTAATGCATCGGCATTTGCGCTTTGTGCTGCACGATGACCCGTTTGATGAAGAACGAAAGCACCAGGCCGACGAGCGCGGCTCCGAGCGCGAAGATAAAGGCGTCCGACACGCCGGCGGTAAAGGCCGGAACGAAGTTGGCCGGGTCGAGCGGATTCGCCACGCCGCTCAGGTAATTCGTCTGGCCCGCCGTCATGATGCTGACTGCGAGAGCCGTCCCGATGGCGCCGGCGACCTGCTGCAGCGTGTTCATGATGGCCGTGCCGTCCGGATACAGATCCCGCGGCAGCTGGTTCAGGCCGTTGGTTTGCGCCGGCATCATGATCATCGAGATGCCGATCATCAGGCTGCTGTGCAGGACGATGACCAGCGTGATCGTCGACGCGGCCGTAATGCCGGAAAAAAAGAACAGCACCGCGGCCACAACCGCAAGGCCCGGAATCACCAGCCAGCGGGGACCGTATTTGTCGAAAAGACGGCCCATGACCGGGGACATCAGCCCGTTGATCACGCCGCCCGGCAGCAGCACAAGGCCGGCCTTGAAGGCGGAGAAGCCCATTCCGTTTTGCAGGAACATCGGCAGAATCAGCATGGAGGACAAAATGACCATCATGCAGATGAAAACCATCAGCAGCCCGACGACAAACATCGGATATTTGAAAACGCGCATGTTCATCATCGGCTGATTCATGGAGATTTGCCGGAGTACGAACAACACCAGGGCGATCACCCCGATGGCAATGGCGGCAATCGCCTTCGGGCTGTCCCAGCCTCCGCCGCCGGAATGGTCGCCCGCGCTGCTGAAGCCGAAGACGACGCCCCCGAAGCCAAGCGTGGAAAGCAGAATCGACAGAAAGTCGATTTTCGGCTTGGTCACGGTCGAAACGTTCTGCATGAAGAATGCGCCAAACAGCAGCGCAAGAACCAGAAACGGCAGCGACAGCCAGAAAATCCAGTGCCAGTTCAGGTTTTCGATCAAAAGCCCCGCGATCGTCGGTCCGATGGCGGGCGCGAACATGATGACCAATCCGATCATGCCCATGGCGCCGCCGCGTTTTTCCGGCGGGAAAATGACCAGGATCGTATTGAACATCAGCGGCAGCAACAGACCGGTGCCCGCCGCCTGCACGACGCGCGCGGTGAGCAGCACTTCAAAGCTGGGCGCGACCGCGGCGATCAAAGTGCCGGCGATCGAGAACGACAAAGCTGTAATAAACAGCTGCCGGGTCGTGAACCACTGGAGCAGCAGGCCGGATACCGGCACCAGGATGCCCAGCGTCAGCAAATATCCGGTGGTCAGCCATTGAACGGTGGATTGCGTAATGTCCAGCATGGTCATCAAATCGACCATGGCCACGTTCAGCGCCGTTTCGCTGAACATGCCGATAAAGCCCGCCAGCAGCAGCGAGATCAATATCGGAATGGTCTTGACTTGCTTGGTTCCCTCCGGTTGCGAAGGTTGTTGCATGGTTACTTCCACTTCTCCATCCTCCTGAATCCCATGTTTTTATTTTGTCTCTCTCTGTAAAAGCAGCCGTACATGTTTGGCAGCCGACTGGAGCGCATCCGTGCTCCGGTCGGTGGTCGAAAGGATAAGCGCGCCCTCCAGCAGCGAAATCAGCACCGCCGCGCTCTCCTCCGCCTCCGGCATAGGCCAGCCTTCCTCCCGCAGCTTTCCGGCAATAGCCCCCCGCCAGCCGGAGAACACCGTCTGGCAGGAGCCCCGCAGCTTCTCGCTGACGCACGAGGCCTCCGATGCGCTCCAAAAGTTGAGCGGCATCAATCCCTCAAACCGCGTCGCTTCCGCCTCCCGGGCGATCTCCAAAAGCAGCGATTCGGCGGCCGACGCCACCGAATCCGACCGCTCCAGGCATTCTTCGAGCTTACGCAGAAACGCCTGGTTGGTGTGCTCGATGCACTCCAGCGCCAGCTCTTCCTTCCCCTCCGGAAAATAATAATAAAGCGAGCCTTTCGGCGCCTTGCTCTCCTTCAGGATCTGGCTGAGTCCCGTGGCGTGGTACCCGTGCGTAAAAAAAAGCCTGGATGCCGTTTCCAGAATCGCTTCCCGCGAATTTGGTTTGCCCGTTCCGCCCACCCCCTTGATTATAACGATCGGTCTATAGATAGCTAACCACAAAGAAAAATAATTGTCAAAATAAATTCATTATTGTTTTTGTAAAGCTATTGCGTTTTTCTCCATGTTCTGCCTCCTTTTCTTTCGCCGTCATTTTTGCTATCTTGGTTGCGGGGACAACCCCCGTGTAAATGGAGGTAAATCTTATGCGTGCAGGCATCTACTTCATTCGTCTGAGATAAAATAGGCGCAGGTGCGAGGCCCGGTCTTTTTTGCTGCGGCAAAAGCCGGTTTCTTTGTGCTGCGCCTTTTTTCGTTCTCAACCACACGAATGAAAGAGGTGCTTTTTTGTCATGCCGTTATCTTCCATGCTTTCCGAGCCCGTTCTGTCGGCGCTCGTTTGCCCGTTGTGCCGGACCGGCTTCCGCCAGACGGAGGCTTCGCTCGCGTGCCGGAACGGCCATCGGTTCGACCGGGCAAGGGAAGGCTACATTCATTTGTTCCCTCGGGCCTCCATAACCAAATACGATGCGGAGCTGTTCGCTTCCCGGCGCACGCTTATCCGGGCCGGCCTCTGGGACCCGCTGCTTGATGCGCTGGCCGGGTGCATTGCCGAACGGCCGCAGCAGCCCCTTTCCGGTCCGCAGCTGATGCTGGACGCCGGCTGCGGAGAGGGCTCGCATCTGAACGGCCTCGTCCGGCGGCTGGCGGATCGCGGTACGGCCGTCTGCGCCATCGGGGCGGACCTGGCCAAGCCGGGCGTCCGCATGGCGGCCAAGGCTTACCCCGAACAAGCCTGGCTTGTGGCCGATCTGAGCCGTCTGCCGGTCGCCGACCATTCTCTGGACGTCGTTGTGAATTTGCTTTCGCCGTCCAGCTACCGGGAATTCGGCCGCGCCGCCAAGCCGGGCGGACTCGTTCTGAAGGCGGTCCCGAATGCGGGACATCTCCGGGAGCTCCGCGCCGCCCTCTATGGAACCGGGACCCGGCAATCCCGGGAAGAACCGGAAAGCCGGGTCCGTGAAATCTTCCGCGCCCGTATGCGGACGGCGGACGAACGGCGGATCCGCTACCCGTTTCCTGTATCGGCCGAGCTGCTTCCCCATCTGGCCCGGATGACGCCGCTTTCCTGGGGTTCCGGGAGCCGTTCTTTTGGGGCGGCCGGTTCCGATGAACCGGCGGAAGCGGGGGTCACCTCCGTCACCGTCGATGTGACGCTTATGATTGGATCGCTTCCTTGACCGCATCCGCCGCTGTCTGCGGCGGCGGCTCTCTTTAGACGGCTGGCGGAGGGGCTTATCATGCGGCCTTCCGCCGGCCGTTTTCTATCTGCCGCCCGTTATGCGCCCGATAAGGAAAAAGAATTTTCCCATCCGGCCGGAAACGGGTAGAATAGAAGAAATCCGCCGGATTTTCGCAGGCGGATGAATTCGACCGTAAAAGGATGGGCCCGATGAGCAAATACTGGAGCGAAGTCGTCAAAAGCATCACGCCCTACGTGCCGGGCGAACAGCCGCGCACGACCGGGCGTCTGATCAAGCTGAATACCAACGAAAACCCGTACCCGCCCTCCCCCTCCGTTTTGGAGGCGATGCGGCAGGCCGTATCCGGGGAGCTTCGGCTTTATCCCGATCCGACCTGCTCGAGCGTCATTCAGGCGGCGAGCGCTTCTTTCGCTGTCCCGGAGGATCATCTTTTTGTCGGCAACGGCTCGGACGAAATTCTGGCCTTTGCCTTCAAGGCGTTTTTCAATCCGGGAGACCCCGTTTGGTTTGCGGACATTACATACAGCTTTTATGAAGTTTACGCCGCCCTTTTTGAACTCGATGCCCGCAAAATTCCGCTGACCGACAGCTTTGACCTGCCGGTTGACGCCTATCTGAACCGGAATGCCGGGATTTTCGTGGCCAATCCGAACGCGCCGACCGGCAAAGGCGTGCCGCTTTCGGACATAGAGCGCATCCTTGCGGCCAACCCGGACAAGGTTGTGGTCGTGGATGAAGCGTATGTGGATTTTGGAGGCGAATCCGCCGTGCCCTTGATCGGCCGGCACCCCAACCTGCTTGTGGTCCACACGCTGTCCAAGTCCAGATCGCTCGCCGGTCTTCGGGTCGGGTTTGCGATGGGCCAGCCGCATCTGATCGAAGGCTTGAACCGGGTAAAAAACAGCTTCAACTCCTACACCATCGACCGTATCGCCCTCGCGGGTGCGGCGGAGTCGTTGAAGGACACGGAAACCTTCGCCCTGCACACGGCCATGATCATCCGCACGCGCGAAAGAACCGCCGGGCGGCTTCGGGAAGCGGGCTTCGAGGTGCTGGACTCGCAGGCGAATTTTGTGTTCGCCCGCCATCCCGGACACGAGGCGGCCGGGCTTTTTGCGGCGCTAAAGGCGCGCGGCATTCTGGTCCGCTATTTCAACAAGCCGCGAATCGATCAATTTTTGCGGATTACCATCGGCACGGATGAGGAAATGGACCGTTTTCTTGAAGCGGTCGAAGAGATTATGCGGTCCGGCGAAACGGACACCGCACAAGGAGGAACCCGATCATGATATCCGGCAAAATCAAAAAAAACCTGCAAGGCGCGTCGCCTATCCGGCTGATGTTCGAGCAGGGCGAAATGCTGCGCCGCCAGTTTCCCGCGGACCAGGTATTTGATTTCAGTCTCGGCAATCCGATGCTGGAGCCCCCCGCCGCCGTCATGGACAAGCTTGAAGAAGTGGTCCGCCAGCGCCAGGAAGGCAAGCACCGCTACATGAACAACGCCGGCCACGCCCAGGTTCGCGCCCGGCTGGCCGAAGCCGCCGCCAAGGAAACCGGTCTCCCGTTTGAAAGCCGGCATGTGATCATGACCGTCGGCGCGGCCGGCGGCCTGAACGTAACCATGAAGGCGCTGCTTAACCCCGGAGATGAAGTCATCGTATTCGCCCCTTATTTTGTGGAATACGACTTCTATATCGACAATCACGGCGGCGTGCCCGTTGTTGTGGAAACAAAACCGGATACGTTCGATCTCGACGTGGAGGCGCTCCGGGCCAAGCTTTCGCCCCGCACCAAAGCGGTCATCCTGAACTCGCCGAACAACCCGACCGGCGCCATCTACAGCAAGGAAACGCTCAACCGGGTGGCAGCGCTGCTTAAGGAAAAGGAAGACGAATACAAGTCGGCCATCTACGTCATTTCCGATGAACCGTATGCCAAAATCGTCTACGACGGCTACGAAGTGCCGAATGTGCTCGGCATTTTCCCCAACGCGATGGTGGTCAACTCCGTAAGCAAATCGCTTTCGCTGCCCGGCGAGCGGATCGGCTACATCCTCGTCAACCCGCAGGCGCAGGAAGCGGACCTGTTAACCCAGGCCTTGTCCTTCTGCAACCGCATCCTCGGCTTTGTCAACGCCCCAGCGCTGTTCCAGCAGGTGCTGGCGGACACCATCGGGGAAACGGTGGATGTGGAGGAATACAAAATCCGGCGCGACCGGATGTACGAGATTCTCCGGGATACGGGCTTTGAATGCTTTTTCCCGCACGGCGCTTTCTATTTGTTCCCCAAATCGCCGATTCCGGACGACGCGGAGTTCGCCCGTCTGGCGCTTGCGCAAAACATCATCGTCGTGCCCGGCAGCGGCTTTGGCGCACCCGGCTATTTCCGGCTTTCGTACTGCACCGCCCTGGAAACGATCGAAAATTCGCGGCCCGCATTTGAACGGCTGATGGCCGGTCTTCAGGGCTAGCGGCAGCCTTCCCACCGCTCCCCGTGCGCCTGCGTTCGCTTGCCTGCGGCCATCTCCTTCGGCCGTCTTCAGCGGGTGAGCCGCATGAATTCTTTGCGCTGAAAGCCGAACGACTCGTAAAGCCCGTGGGCGTCTTCGGTGGAAAGGGATATTTTGGGTACCGGCTTCAGCTCGGGATGCTCCAGAATGCAGGAAATCAGCCATTTCCCAAGCCCCTTTCCCCGGTGGGCGGGGGCGATGACGACGTCGGACACCCACGCGAACAGCGATTTATCCGTGATGACCCGGGCAAAGCCGATCATATTCACATTTTCATAGACGCCGAAGCAAACCGAATTGGCGATCGCCGTCGCCGTCGCGCTTCTCGGGCGGTCCGCCGCCCAGTAGGTTTCGGCAAGCAGCGCGCACACCACCTCGATGTCGATGCGGCGGATATCCGTGCTGATGGTATACGAATCCCGGTTCCATTCCATGGCCTCATCTCCTCGTGTGTTTCGTGTTCGTGTTTCGTGTTCCGCTCCCGGGAGCTCTTTACAGTTTACCTTATTTTGGGCAAAAAAAGGGCCACCTCTCTGCTTTACACGGGAAGCGTGCCTCTGAATCCGAAGCCATCGCTTTGTCCGTCCGCAATAAAAAAACCGTCCCCTTCCGGGAACGGTTTTTTTGTGTTTATGGGTCTGTCCTTCGATCGTGAGGCGGGCGACTGCCGGGACACGTTTATTGATGCAGCGCTTCAAGCAGTTTATAAACGGCGGCCGCCGTTTCGGCGCGGGTGACGGCGCCGTTCGGCCGGAAGGAGCCATCGCCGTAGCCGCTCAGAACGCCGGCGGCGATCAAGCGGTCCGCAAACGGAAGCGCCCAGTGGCCTTCCAGGTCGCCCAGCGCAAGAGGCGTATAACCGAAGACGGCGAAGGCGGCGTCCAAATGATTGACTTCCACCGTCACGGTGCCGGGTGCCGTGACGGTTCCGCCGATGTAAAGCCATTTCGCCCGGTCTTTGCTGTAATAATAGACGGCGGGCCGGCTTCCGCTATTCTCCAGCGCCTCCCGTTCGTACTGGAAACGGAGCGTTACCGGACGCTCAAACGTAGGGCCGGTTCCCGCGGCAAGCTCCGCCGCCGGGCTGATCCGCTGCCGGCCCGCGAAGGAAGTCGTTTCCCCGTCGGCGAGAACGGTCACCCTGAGCTCGTTATCCGCGTTCCAGACACCAGCGGGAATTTCAATCCCGACCACACCGGGGATCTCTTTGCTCACGGCCGAACCGGCCGGAACTCCGATAACGGCCGGTTGTCCGTCCGGGCCGCCCGCTTCTCCGCTCCCGTCATCGCTCCCGCTGTCGCTTCCGCCACCGGTGCCGCCCCCTGGCGTACCTGCGCCGGGTCCCGGCACGGGGTAGTAGCCGCCGCCGGACACAACCTGGACCGTCCGGGTCGCTTCCGCCGCCCGGTTTCCGGCCAGGTCGCTGACGTTGTAGCGCAGTGTGTATGTCCCCGGCGTCGAGGCATCCACCGAGCCGGTTACGGCTACATCGCCCGCAACGCCGACATTGTCGGAAGCGTCGGCTCCCGGATCAAGATAAACCGAGCCTGCCGTCAGGGTAACCGTCTCCGTCCCTTTTAGCGTGATCACGGGAGGCGTCCGGTCGATGCGGACCGGCACAAGAAGCTCCGATTGCCGCACCAGGTTATCGGTTGCCCGGAAACGGAGAACATGCTCCCCTTCCGCGCTGATGCTCCGCTTGTCGCGGGCCGTATAAGGGGCATAGCCCTCTTCTCCGCCGGCGGACGCTTCCAGTGCGACTTCGGTAATCGGGTCCGTATAAACCGCGGTATAAACGCTCACGGTAACGGTCTGATTGGTCCATTGACCGGCTGTGTAAGGCATGCCGTCAGCCGTCGCCAGTTCGCTGTGCAGCTTGACCGGCGTAATGCCCTCCAGCCCTTTTACCGTGACGGTGAACTCCTTCGAGGCGCTTGCGCCTCCCCGGGTAATGGTTGCCGTCAGCTGGACGGGCGTATCCAGAACCGGATACCGGAGCAGCAGCCGCCCGTCTGCGCCGAGCAGCGCCGGATTGGAGCTTTCCCATCGGATGGACGCTCCATGCTCTCCTGCGGCCGGAAGGTTCAGGTCGCCGGTTACGGCGCTCGTGTCTCCCAGGGTCAGAGCCGCCTTGGTATCGTCCACCGCCTGCTGATCGCTGTACGGAGCAACACGGACAAAGATCGGGTTGGAGTAGAACCAAAGGTCGTTATAATTGCGGGCATTGATTTGATCAAACCGCGTTTCGTTGTCTGCGGTCGTGTTTTTGACGTCCGGAAGAGGTTCGCCGTTTGCCGTCTCTCCGGGCACATCTGTGCCCAGATTGGTTCCCCGGAGGCGGAAATACTGATTCCGCTCGGCCGATCCCAATTTGTAAGTCATCACATAATAGCCTTCGGCGTCTTCCGTCCAGTCGGCGCTTGTGAACCGCTTCAGCACTTTGGCCGACTCGTTCGTGCTCTTCGTATAGGCCGCGGTTCCCGGCTGGGCCGGCCCGGTTATGTCGCCCGAAATCAGGTCGATGTGATCGACCTGCACGGGATCGCCGTTCCGGTTCGTTTCCGGGCTTTTGAACCGGATCGTCAGTTCCAGCCCGTCTCCTTCGGTCACCTGCAGGTCGCCGCCCATCTCTTCCGCTTGTCCGGCGCCGGCAATGCGGAAATCCAGTGCGTTGATCAGGTCGCCGTAAACGGAAAACGATTTGCCGGAACGCATGCCTTCGACAACCGCCTTCATGTCGGCCCCTTCGACCCAGGTGTGGTTTTTGGCGTAATCGCCCGGCCAGTAGCCGCTGGAATAGTTCCGGTCTTTGCTGATGTGGAAGTGAAAATCGGAGTTGGCAAAATTCCAGAACCGCCGCCCTTCGCCAAGCAGCGCGTCCCAAACGCCGCCAAGCTTGGCGACCATGACGTCCGTGCCGCCGTACACCTCGGGTACTTCCGCGCGGTCCGGCGCCATCTGGTTGCCGGGCATGCCTTCAAAGCCGAAGGCAATCTCCGGCGCGATATTGTTGAAATCGCGGATATCCTCGATTTTGAATTCGGAGCTTGTTCCTTTTTTGCGGGAGGGATGATTGATGATCATGTAGCTGTCGGGGTAGTTTTCTTTCAGCCAGGCCACCGCTGTGCGGGCGTCCTTCTTGGTGGAATAGGCCCGCGCGGCGGCTCCTCCCCATTCCGACACTTCCGCCGGATCGTAGAAGCTTTCGCTGCGGTTGGTGAACAGATATTCAAACGCGCGGATCGCCTTCAATTCTTCTTCCATACCCGGCTCATCCGGCAGGATGCCCACCCCGACATGGTCGTAAGCCGGCATGTCCCACTCAAACCCGGCGGTTATGATTTTATTCGGATACTTGGCCGCCAGCAGCTCTTGAATCCGGGGCAGCTGGTACAGTTCCATGCCCTTGGATAGCGGAACCGGCCCGCCCGGAAGGGGATTCCCCTCGTCATCCCGGCCCTCCATGCGCAGATGATCCGAGATGGCCAGCCAATCGAGACCGTTCTCGTCGAAGGCGTGCTCCAGCACGTTCGCCAGCGATTCCTGCGCATCGTCCGATTGATAGGTATGGGTGTGATATTCCCCCGTCATCCACCGGCCCGCCGTTTGCGGGGCCGGCTGCCCGTCCTCGGGCGCCGCCTGCGCAAACGGGGCGGGAAGGGATGCGGCCAGCAAACTTACGGTTAAAGCGATTGGAGAAAGCTTGTTCCATGCCGTTTTCTTCATGTTGACCCTGCCTCCACCCTGTACGAGATACGCTGCTCATCCCAGTAACATAGCAGCCGAGGATTAAAAGGGTGTAAGGAGAAGATGAAGATTTTGTTGAGACGGCCGGCTTAGGCGAAGCAATCAATCGATCTGCGTACTGCTCCGCCCGTTCCAGAAGCATTCCCGGCCGAAGCCGCTTATCCGTAGGAACGCGTGCCTGTGATGCGCCTGCTCACTTTTTGTCCCAGCCGGATCGTCGGCTGCTCCACGAAGCGGTAAAAGACAACCGCCGCGAGGACGGACATAAGCGGCACAGCCGCCAGGATGGCGCGAAGCGGCACATAGGCCTGCAGCAGATAAACAAAGGTTAGAAGAACCAGCGAATGCACCAGGTACAGGCTGTAGGAAATCGAGCCCAGCCGGACAAATGCTCGTCTGGACAGAACGCCGGCCACTTTGCGCGACGCGAGCGCCTGAAGGAGAAAAATCGCCACGCCCGCACCGATGCTGATATCGATGATTCCCCCGCTTAATTCCCGCACAAGGCCCGACTCCGCATACCGCAGCCGCCCCACCGCCGAAAACGTCCACTGCACCGTGTAAAGAAGCACGGCGGACGCCAGCAGCAGCAAGCGGGCGAGCATCGGCAGCCGCCGCATAAACGCGCAGCAGGCTTCCCTGTGTTTGGCCAAAAGCGCTCCGGCCAGAAAAAACGGCACGAAGTACAAGGTGGAGCCGACGGAATACAGCCATTCCGCCCCGGTCACCCGGACCATGACATCGCTGGCGATCCACCCCGCCCAAAAGACCGAAAACCCGCCGAGAAGCGTTGTTTTCCAGCTCAGCCTTTTGACCAGAACCATCAGCAGCGGAAAAAACAGCGAAATCCGCATCTCGTAAATCAGGCTCCAGGTGACCGTGTTCAGGCGGTGCGTATCGTAGCCGGTCATGAACAAATAGGAAACCAGATGCTCCCAGGTCGGCGGTCCCGCCCACATCCCCCGGAACCAGTCGCTGAAGAAATGCCCGTCCGTCCGCGCGACGGAGTAGAACAGCAGAACGGACAAGACTATGGAGGCGATATACGGGAGATAGATGCGGATAAACCTTTTGAGCAAATAGGGAAAATACGAAAACGGCCGGTCCTGCAAAAACGGCAGTGCCAGCACAAAGCCGCTCAGAACAAAAAACAGCATAACCGCTTCATGCCCCGCAAAAAAAAGATGCAGCGGCGAGTGCACGATGTTCGAGGTGAGCGAGCTGCTTTCGACGAGATACGATTTGGTCAGGTAAAAATACGGGATCACCAAAAAACAGTGATGCAGCACCACGGAAAAAGCGGCGATGCCCCGTACCGAATCCAGCACTTCGATTCTGCCCGAAGGGTTCATTGGCGCACGTCCTCCTTTTCCGAAGATCGTCGTTTGAGCAATATGCTCTATGAGGTTTTGGGGTACAGCTGGTCTTGCGTCCGGTGCACTGCTTATGGCCCCCATTATAGAGAATCTTTTCATCCGGCACAACCCGAAATATAAAGGAAGCCGCCTTCCGGCAGCTTCCTTTCCGTGTATGTACGCTCCGGTCACGGCTCCAAATCCTGAGCCAGCCGGATCATGTCGAGGCACGGAATTCCGTTCTCGACGATCTCTTCGTCATAGTGGCGGACAAAAAAATCGCGGTCCACCCCGGTGATGCGAAAGCCGCATTTTTGGTACAAGGCCAGCTGCCCGACGCCCGAATTGCCCGTTCCGATCTCCACCGTGCGATAGCCCTGCCGCCTGGCATTTTCCACGGCGTGCCGCACCATTTGCTTGCCCAGTCCCGCGCCCTGCCGGTTCTCCCGGACCGCCAGATTGACCAGCTCCGCCGTTTTGGGCCTCGTCGGCAGCAGCACATAAACGGCAGCGGCCGCCCCATCCTCCTCCGCCACCCAGCATTCGCCCCGCTTCAAATAATCCGCAACCATTTCCCTGGCCGGGTCCGCGAGCAGCAGCAGATCAAACGGCGCCTCTTCTTCCCGGCCCAGTTTGCGTATGTTCATCTTGATCTCCTTTTGGCAATAGAATTATAAAAGGTCCTCTAATTATAAAATCGCATCCCCGATGGAGGCTTCCAAAAGTCGGATATTCTTGTCCAGCGTGCAAGTATCCGCTGTTGCAGTCAACCCGACGAACGACCAGCGATCGGTAAACGGTCCCAATTTTTCTTTGATGGTAGGGGTGTTTTCGGGTTGCAGCTCCAAAAGGACCTCCACGATCCAGCAGCCCTCTATTTTCCAGTAGGGTTTTGCGCTTTCGAGTTGGAACGGAACGTTCCGACCGGAGAGCAAGGCGGCCAGAAGCGTTTTGGTTTCTTTTTTCCGATCCGCCTTTTATGTAAAATGAGCCGGTCAACCCTTTCGAGTCCGGAGCCAGCGTAACGAATGAAACCTCAAGGGTCTGTCCACTTATAGACGCGGAAAAAGGAGATGCGTGCAGCGATCCGTACTTCCACCGCCAGTCCTTTGCCACTTTGTCCAAAATCTCGCCTGCCTCCGCGCAAGTGACAGGCGACCGGAGGAGGTTCACCTGCAGGGTACTGATAAAGCCCGATTCCCCTTCCGTTCCTCGCCGTTCGTGTGCGACCATGTTCCCCGATACGATAGCTGGCGTCATTCCGGCCAAAAGAGCTTTTGCCTCCGCTTTGGATTGGTCTTTTTCCGTGTAAAATGATAAATACCGCAATATGATCAGGTTAACTCCCTCTCCTTTAGCCGCCTTATTTCCACTTTTCAAGCCTCGCCAGATCCTCCGCCGTAGCGTAGCCGAAAATCAGATAATCCCGTTTGTGCCGGACGAACGGAATGCCGTTGTTGCGCAGCACGGCCAGAAAGGCCTCTTCAATATCCTCCGTTTGCGGCGGCACCAGCCGTCCGGCGGGGCGCGCATACCGGGGCTTTACCCGGATCCACTCCACCTCGAAAAAGGGCGGCGGCCCATCGGCGGTATCGCCGAAGCTCCAATCCCCGTGATACCAGACATCGTCCTCAAACGTCGAAGGTTGCATTTCGGCAGACAATATGCTTTTCATCTGGTACGGAGGTAGAAAAGGCAGCTCGCGGAGAACCACCTGCCGAAGCTTTTCCCATTTGGTGTCGTTCATGACGGAGGTCAACCCGCGGACCTCGATCTCCGAAAGCACCCGCTTCCGATGGCTTTGCTTTGTCACGACTCCCTCTTTCCCCCTCTCTGGCCGGTTTGCCGATAAAAGCATTCGCTTTGCTTCGCTTCTCCCAGTTTAGCAAAAGACGCTTGGGCTGTCCCTGATCCTTGGCCAGTACCCCATCCATGAAGATTGATCGCTTCGAGTGGCTCCAGTTTGCTTCGCTCATCATTCCTTCTGCATGTGTTTCTTGCTGAGAAGGCGAGCGATGGGGAAAAGGGAGCTTGGAGCCGGTCCAACGTACGATAACCAGGGAAGGGCGAGGCAAATAGGTGCAAAAGGTTACTTATTTCCAATGCCTATCGGTGTCTATCGCGAAATAAGAACATATGCGCACTTATTTCTTCATAAAATGGCGATATCCAGAGAGAATGAAAGAAATAATTGCCTTTATGCACCTATTTGTTCGAATATAGCGGATGATAGGAGAATTAGTTGCTTTTTTGCACCTCCTGCCCAGCTTTACAAGCGGAAAGCCCCCTGGACATTGGAAATACGAGTCATGCCCTTTTACCGATAAACAGCCGCCACCTCGTCCCTTCTTTTCATAAGTCCACTATCACACGGGCACTGGTTGAACCAAACAAAAAAACCTCCCGGCAAGGAGGTTTTTCTTATATCCGGCCGGCCGAAGTCCGCCGGCTCTAGCCCCGCTTACGCCGGGTTGGAGACAAGCGCCCGCAGCTTCAGCTCCAGCTCCACGCCCTCGCCACTTTCCGTCTCGCCCGTTACTACCCAATTGGCCGCCAGGCGGTTTTTGATCCGCTCCGCCAGCTCCGGGCTTACCTTGAGGCCGCTTATCACGCCTTCCCCAACCGTGAAATCCTCGCCGGAGACGAGTCCGGTCGCTTTCTCCAGCCAGATTTTCAATCCGTTCCGGGTATTGAAGGTCATCCGGTAGCCGCTCAGGCCGCGCACCAAATCTTCCCCATGCTCTTCCGCATACGAGAAAAAGTCCGCGTACTCATAATGCTCTTCCTCCGCTTTCGCAAACGGGGCAAGGTCCTTGTCCCGAACGGCCCGCGCCAGTTCTTCTTCGGAGACGCCCCGCCTCCGGGCATGCTCCAGCAGGATGGCCGTATGCTGCGACAGCTTCGGCAGCGCCGCCGGTTCCATCGTTGAATTCGTCAAGGTTTCCGCTCTCCTTTTTGTCTGAAGATTCTCCTTCCATTATAGCAGGAGAAGGCGCTCTTGTCGGGTTAGCCCGCCTTCACCACCTGCGTGCCCGCCAGAAGGTCGTACAGGGCCTGCTTGCGTTTTGTTAGGAAGGGGGTTGCGATATAGGCGATCATCCGCGCATAAATCAGCCCGCCGATGACCCAGTACAGCGGCGGCGATTCCGCTTCGCCAAGCGAAACCAGCCGGTAAACAAGGAAATGGGACAGCTCCCACGGAATGAACTTCAGGACGGTCCGGCCCGCAAGCCGCCAAACGGACAGAGGCGCTCCATCCGTTCCGACCACGCGAAGCCGCGTCTTCCGCTTTCCGAACGATTGGCCGCCAAGCGCGGAATCGCTTAGAATAAAATAAACCGAAACGGGGAGCGTCACCATGACAAACCCCGCCGCCTGCGCAACCAGCAGGGAGCCTTGAAAAAGCTGCTGCAAAGACGGAAACAAAAACAGGTTCACGACCGCCACGAGAGCCAGATAAGCCAGGATGATCAGGTAGTCCCATAGGAACGCCTGCATCCGCAACCAAAACGAAGCATTCCTCACCGGGTTCCCCTCCTGTTTAGCGGCGTCCGCCGCTCACCCGTTTCTTCAGCGCATGCAGGTCATCTTCCAGCGACACCATTTTTTGCTGAACCGCCGCGATCGCCTCGCGGATCGCTTCATTATAAACAAACGGACCGAGCTCCTTCATCATAAAATCCACCAGCAGCTCCGCCGCCAAATCGGTCAGCTCCTCCGAGCGCTCGTCATAGAAATACGCCTGCACGCGGCGGATCAATTCCTGCTTGTCTTCCTTCGGCAGCTTAACCTTCAGCATTCGCATCCCCTCCGGCATCCGTTTTCTCATGCCCGAACCGTTCGCCGATCATCCGGGCCGCCTCATCCGCCCATTCAACGTAAGCCTTATAAATTTTCTCCCCGAACAATAACGTCAGGTAAATATAAAAATGGTCCTCGTCCTCGCCCAGCACCCGTTCCAGATTATCCTTCATCTCGTCCAGCGTGCCGAGGTTTTCTGCATGGCGGGCGCGAAACTCTTCGATCCGCCGCAGGTTGTCCTCCTGGGAAACAAGGCCGCCGAAAAACAGCTTCAGCAAAATCTCGTATTTGGTGTATTCCGCCTGCCCGGGAATCCGCAGCCAATCCCTTAGCGTGTCCCTTCCCGCGTCCGTGATCGCGTAAACGTATTTTTCCGGCCCTTTGGAGTCCTCCCCGGTGCGTTTGCTCACGAGGCCGTCCTGCTCCAGCCGGCTCAGCGTCGGGTAAATCTGGCCGTAACCCGCCGGCCAGAACCGGCTGATCATCAGGTCGATCTTCTTTTTGATGTCGTAGCCGCTCAGCTCCTCGTGATTCAGCAAACCCAAAAGAATAAAAACGGTCGTGTTCTGCTTCGGCATAATATGACCTCTCCTCGTTACAGTAAAGGTATCGCAAAACGGTTCCCTCACGCAAGCAAGAAGGAGAAGCCGGGCGCGGTCAGCCGGTCTTTTTCCCCGAGAAGCCGAGGTGAATGACACTCTTGGGGCAAACGTCCTCGCACGTTCCGCACAAAATGCACTCGGACTCGGTCATCTCGGCCTTTTCCGCCATCTTCCGCACGTCCAGGCTCATGGGACAAACCCGGTTGCATTTGGCGCAGCCGATGCAGGCGTCCGGTTCGGCTTGCAGGCGAAGCGCCGGGTAATTCAGCTTCTCGCGGACCTTGCTTCCGATCACCATAAACGGAGCCATCCAGCAAAGCGAATGGCAAAAGGAACGCCGGCCAAAAAACAGCGAAACCAGCACGATGAGCAGCACAACGCCAAAGTAGACGATGTAGCCGGAAGGAGCGGAAACCGAAATGCCGTAGTCCGTGTAATAGACCGCGTTTACCTGCTTCAGCCCGCCCGCGCCGATGAAGCCGGCAAGGATGGCGCCCAGCCACGGCACCCAAATGCCGTATTTGATCCAGCGCTGCTTCCGGCCGGCGGATTTCCCGACAATCGCGGCGCAGGCCTCCTGCAAGCCGCCCGCCGGACACACCCAGGCGCAAAAAGCGCGCCCGAAAACCAGCGAAGCCAGAAAAAGCCCCGCAAACAGCAGGAGGCTGCCTGTGGCGACGCCCTCGAAGCTGCCCTGGACGATCAGGTAAGGGGAAAAGTAGTTCAGGGTAATCGGAAAAAGCAGCGTGGAAAAAAGCAAAATCGTTTTTCGTGCCGTTTGCCGTTTCATGCAGATCACAACCGTTCTGATTATTATATCAAAATGATATAGAACGATTATAGGAAAGGCCAAGCCATGCTGTCAATAAAAAGAAAAGCCGCCGCAGATTCTTTCCTTTAAATGGGGAGAATGAGGGGGTATTCCGTTTATCTCGGCAATCCCGTCGGGTCGCGATCTTCTTCACGTTCTGTTTGGCTAACGTCATCAGCGCCCCCGTCGTTCTTTTGCCGAAAATGATCACGTCGGCAGTTCCTTTGCAAGATTGCGCCTCTTCTGCCCTCATCCGCCTTTTCGAGTCGCATTCCGTCAGCCAGGAATCGTGCGTACATAAAAAAGCAGCCTCCGGTAAAAACACAGCGGAGGCGCTTGGTTTATTAACGTTAGGTTCGAATCTCCTACAGCTCCCGGTTAAAAAATTGCGCCATGCCCTGAATCGCTTCCTCGTCCCTTTGGTAGTACGTGTATCTTCCTATGCGCCTTGTCCGGATGAGGCCCGCCCGCTGCAAAATGGCCAGGTATTCGGAAGCGGTGGGCTGCGTCAGGTTCAGCTTCTCGGCGATTTCGCTGACGCAAACGCCGGTTTCCTTCCGGTCTGCGCCCTCCGGCGAGGCAAAATGAAGCTCGGGGTCCTTGAGCCATTGCAAAATCCGGATTCTCGCCCTGTTGGACAAAGCCTTGAACACCTCCAGGGGGTCAAGCCGCTTTGGCGCGTCAGACGGGTCCGAAAAACCCGCAGGACGAAACTGGATAACGGTCACGGTTGCTTCCTCCTTTGGTTTATTGCCTTTGCCGGAATTCCCGCCGGCGGGCGCTTGCGTTACAGCACGGCTCCCGCCGAAATTTGCTCGGCGATCCGCACCCCCGCGTTCTCCGGTTCCCGGGAGGGAGTGATCGGCGGGGCGCCGCCGTTTTGCAGCAGCTCCCAAACCCGGTAACGGGCGATGGCAAAGTCCGCCGTGGCCAGGACATCGCCGACGCGGCGCGGGCGGGGCAGCTTGACCTCCACCACCTCCCGGATGCGTCCGGGATTGGCCGTCATTACGACGACCCGGTCCGCCAGGCAGACCGCTTCGTCAATGCTGTGCGTAACAAAAACGATCGTTTTTCGGGTCTCCTCCCAGATGCGGAGCAGCTCATCCTGCAGCACCTCCCGGGTCTGCGCATCGACCGCGGCGAAGGGCTCATCCATCAGCAGCACCTCAGGGTCGTAGGCAAGCGCCCGGGCGATGGCGACCCGCTGCTTCATGCCGCCGGACAGCTCGTAGGGATACCGGTCCTCAAATCCCTCCAGGCCCACCATCCGGATGAAGCGGTCGCTGATCTCTTTTCGCCCGTTCTTCGCCACTCCTTTGATCTCCAGCCCGAATTCCACGTTCCGCCTGACACTGCGCCACGGAAACAGCGCATACCCCTGCATGACGATGCCCCGGTCCAGCGCCGGCTTCGTAATCCACCGCCCGTCGATCGAAAGCTCGCCCGAGGTAGGAGCCGACAGCCCGGCGATCAGATCCAGCAGCGTCGATTTGCCGCAGCCGCTCGGCCCCACAATGGTCAGAAACTCTCCTTTCCGGACCGTCAGGTTCACATCCCGCAGTGCGGCGAAATCCTTCGTTTGCCCGCTTGCGCCGCGTTTGACGCGGTAGCTCCGGTCCACATTCCGGATTACGATTTTGTCTTCCTCCGCCGCCATCGGCAAGCCGCCTCCTTTGTCTGGTTCCTCTTTTCGGATTAAAGGTTACTGTTCAAACTGCGCGGTCACCAGATCGCTGACTTCGACCTGATCCTTCTTGAGCGTCCCGCCCTCCACGAGATCGTCGATCCACGGCTGAAGAAGCTCCGTCGGCAGCTTGTCGTCCGTAAAAAAGTAGTGCGTCGCGTTGACAGGCTGCCCGATGTAATCCGCCGTCAGCTGGATTGATTCCTCCGTATTCACGTTGATCCATTCCTGCGCCTTTTTTATTGCGTTCACAAAGCGTTGAACCGCCTCCGGGTTGTTCTCGATGAAATCGTCGGTGAAGTAGTAGGTGGACACGCCCGCGGCCGGACCGAGGCCGGTGTCGCGGGAATCCGCCAGCAGCGTCAGACCGGATTCGTCCGCCAGCTTGTAGAAGGGCGGGTGAATGCCCGCGACATCCAGACTCCCCTGCTCAACCGCCTGAATCGCGGCGGTATCCGTATCGAAGGTCACGTATTCGATCTCCTTCGGATCAAACCCGCTGCTGATCAGAATCTGGTTCCAGATAAAGCTGTTGCAGCTCGGGACCGTGGCGTTGACGGTAATTTTTCCGCCTTTTTTCTTCTCGAACAGCTCCTCCAGACTGCCCGCTCCCTGCTTGGTTCCGGTATAGTAGCGCATATGCCGGAATTTCGGATCGACGCTTTCCGGCGGGTCCACTTCTCCGAAGGTAACGGCCTTGATCTTTGCCCCGCCCGCCACGTAAGTGGCCAGCGCGTTCGGCAAAGCGCCGCCGATGTCGTTCGTCCCGTTCAGGATGGACGGCAGCCGCTGGGCCGCCGCCAGCTCTCCGGTGTAGACGATGTTCAGCCCTTCCTCGGCAAAAAAGCCCTTCTTCTCGGCCACGACCCATGGCGTCGAAGAGCAGTTTTTCTTCGTGTCGGTTTTCAGTGTGATCACGTCTTTGCCCGCCACCGCCGCCGAATCCGCCGCTTTCAGATCCTTGAACCCGATAGCGCCCGCAATGCCGTCGTCCGTTCTGGCGTAATACGCTCCGATTCCGATGCCGACCGCCGCCACCGCCGCTGCCGATCCGAGCACGATAACCTTCGTTTTTTTCTGAAGTGCCATGGTTTCTTTCCTCCCCTAATGAACTTGCTTTTTTGCCGCCCGCGATCCGGGACGCCCTGTTATGAAATGGAGACCGCCTCTTTCCAGACAAGAAACCGCCGTTTGATCCGGCTGAACACCTGGTTGATGACAATGGCTAGCAGCGTGATGTACAGCACGACGCCGTACAAGAGCGGCAGGTCGTACCTCGCCGTGGCGTTGATGTAATACCACCCGAGGCCGCTGCCTGCCCCGATCACCTCGGAAGCGATGATCATGAAAAAAGAAATCTGCGCCGCAATCTCGATTCCCGTAAAAAGATGCGGTAGCGTATAAGGCAGGATCACCTTGGCAAAAAGCTCCTTGCGGGTCGCCCCCATGGACCGGGCCGCACGCAGAAGCTGCGGGTCGACGCTTCGCGCTCCGGCGATGGTGTTGAACAGCAGCGGCCATTGCGCCGCCCAGAAAATGACGGCCACCTTCTCCGCCGTGCCGATGCCGAAAAAGATCATGAAGATGGGAATAATGGCAAACGGATTGAGCTTTTCGCACATCCGCAGAAACGGTAGCAGTACCTTTTCAAACGGCCGGAAAAAGGTACCGAGCAAATAGCCGAGCGGAACGGCAACCGCGAGCGACAAAGCGAAGCCCATCGCCACCCGGATCAGGCTCACGCCGGTTTGCTCCAGCAGCACGTCCGCCGTTGCCGCCCGGTACAGGGAAGCCAGCACCTCGGTTGGCGGCGAAAGCACGCCCTCGGCAACGGCGCCGGCGCCATACTCCCACAGAAGAAAAAACAACAGCAGCGGAATTCCGCCGATCCCCGTCTTCTTGACGGTTTCCCAAAGCCGGCTCATGGTCCAGCGTTCCCCTTTCGTATCAATTGACGCAAACGGCACCTATACTAGGCCGCGCTTGCGCCCGCCTCCGCCTCTCTTTCCGGCTCCTCCTTCCAGTCGACCAGAGCCTCCTCCAGCCACTCCAGCGCATAGTTCAGCGCCAGACCGACGCCCGCGACCAGGATTGCGCCAAGGTAAATCCGCGGGATGAAGCCCATGCTCTGCGCGTTGTGAATGAGCCAGCCCATGCCGGAATCCGCGCCCATCGTCTCGGCGCCGATCAGCATGAAGAAGCTCATGGTCAGCCCGGTGCGGATGCCGGTCATGATTGCGGGAAACGCACCCGGCAGCACCACCTTGAAAAAAACCTCCACGCGGCTTGCGTTCATCGCCCGGGCGCAGCGGATCAGGAGCGGATCGACGTTCTGGATGCCGGTGATGGAGGTAAACAACACGGGCCAGAAGGTCGACCAGAAAATGACCGTGTAAATCCCACCTTCTCCCACCCCTACGAGAATGACAAAGATCGGAAACAGGATAAACGGCGGAATTTGCGACAGGAAGACGAGCAGCGGCCGGATGAAGCGGGAGACTGCCGGAAACGCCCCCGCCAGGATAAACCCGACCGGCAGCGCAAGCGCCGCCGCAAAGAAAAACCCGACGAAGACCCGCTTCAGGCTGATGGAGATGTAGAGCAGAATTTTGATCAGCCCGAGGTCGAGGCCGACCTCCACGACCCGGGAAAACGGCGGCACGAATACGGGATTGGCCAGGCCGAGCCGGGGCGCAAGCTCCCATATCAAGAGCAGCGCAAAAATCAGATAGAAGCTCACCAGCTTGCTATGGACGGCGAGAAGCGTTTTGCGGAACGCGCTCATACCGGCTGCTCTTCCTTGAGCGCCGAATGATCGATGTAGCGGAACGGGTCCTCGTCATACCAGCTTTCGCGGTACGGCAGCTTGGCGTGGTTGCCCAGATTGCGGTTGAACGCGGAATTGCGCATGATCCGCGCTACGCGCGACGCCACCTCGAATACGCCCTGGTAGCCCAAATAATCGTTGCTCTGCCCGAACAGGGGGAAGATGCTGAACCCCTGCTTGGAGGCGGAGCCGTTTCCGCCCAGATGCCCGACATACAGGTCCGGCTGCAGCCGGCGCAGCAGGTTGGCCTGCTCGAACAGTTGGCCCGCTCCGATGTTGAACACCGTATCGCCCGTGCCGGGGACGTCCTGCAGGAATTCGTCCAGGAGCAGTTCCCCGTATTTGTCGAAGTGATAGCCCCGCAGGCCGATCACTTCCATGCCGAGGTTGTACAGCAGCTCCGCCGTCGTCAGAATGCGGATCTCCCCGCCGGTAAGAAACACACGCTTGCCGGCCAGCTGTTCCCGGTAAGGGGCCAGCGCTTTGTCCAGCTCCCTCGTTTCCGCCTCGATGAAGCGCTCCGCCCTCTCTTCGATGCCGAAGAAGGCGGCGATGTCGCGGATCCATTTGTTCGTATTGGTGATCCCGATCGGAATCGTACGCAGCACGTACGGCACGCCGTACCGGGCTTTCAGATGCTCCACGAAATAATCGTCGTGCGTGGCGCAAATGCTCACATTAAGCGTAGCCTCGAACGAATAGGTGAAGTCGTCCGGGTGCGCGAAGCAAGGGAGCACCCGCACCTCCAGGTCGAGGGCGTTCAGAATGCGGATCAGCTCGACCTCGTCGATCCGGCTCATCGAGCCGACGTTCAGCAGGTTGACCGTCCGCCCGATCCGGGCCTGCCGCTTTGCTTCGCGAACCGGATCTTCCTCCAAAATCCGCTTTGTTTTTGCTTTGTCCTCTCCGACCAGGTTGCGCAAAATGCCGTGATACACGGCGTCATACGCCGTCGCCTGGATTTTCGTGCGGAAGCCCTCGCAGTGGATCGGAACGATGCGCGCGTTCACCTGTCGCTGCAGGTCCTCCAGCACGCTGTCGATGTCATCCCCGATAAGGGCCGGCACGCACGCGTTCATAACGATGATCGCCTCGGGCCGGAATTCCTCCTCCGCCTTCAGAACCGCTTGGCGCAGCTTCTTTTCGCCGCCCTGGATGACGTCCGCTTCGTCCAGGTTGGTGTTGATCCAGCGCAAGCCGCGCGAAGAGCTGCTGCGGAGCTGCTGGAACACCTTGTTGATCCCCGCCGTTTGCAGCATGTTGGCCCCGCAGCCGACCGGGCTGTGCACGACGACCACCGAATCCCGGATGGAGGCGACCATGCCGAGGCTCAAGCTGAGCTGGCAGCCCTGCGTTTGGGAAAAGGTCCGTTTGGTGTTGAACAGACAGCCGCCCTTCTTGGATTCTCCGGACA
Source organism: Gorillibacterium sp. sgz306347 (assembly GCF_059735245.1). NCBI lineage: Bacteria > Bacillati > Bacillota > Bacilli > Caryophanales > Paenibacillaceae > Gorillibacterium > Gorillibacterium sp. sgz306347. Next base: position 40,306 of record NZ_JCAPET010000021.1, on the reverse strand, counting down.
GGTCGCAGCAGGAACCGCCATAGGCTCCGCACGCCGCGAGCCGGTCCTCCCGGATCGGGGCCGCCTTGTTATCGAGTAAATCCATTGTATCCATCCTCTCCTTTCGCCTTTAGCGGTGGCTGACCAGCAGACTGAACGCGTCCTCCGCCAGCGTGAGCGCCCCGCGATAGCCGGCATAAGCCCGATTCAGCACAACGCGGTTGGTGATCGGGTAGCTGACGGCGAGAAGCGGCGCTTTCAGCTGCTCCGCCGTGTCGCGGTCCATGACGCTGCCGACGATGACGCCGGGGTTAAACCCCTCGTAATAGCGCTGCCCGCCGCTCGGCGCCCAATGCCGGTTGATGTGCTTGACGACGTTCGACGCGTCGGTGTCAAACACGACCTCCGGCGTCACGCCGGAGCGGAAGCCGGCGAAGGTCGCCCGCACCCGGTCCTCCTGCTCGGGATGGAGCGGGTCGGTCACAATCGCCAGTTCCGGCAGCCAGCCGAGGTCGTCGGCCAGAAAGCGCGCCAGCGCCTGCGCATAGTTGGCGTCGCCCACCACCGTGGCGTACCGCTGAAAGTCCAGGTCGTTGTAGGAGTCGGACAGCTTTTGCAGGAAGTCGTAGTAATAAAGGCGTTCCTGCCGGATGACCGTTTCCGCCGCCTCCGGCGGAAGGCCCGCCGCCTCGGCGACGTCGCGCAGGAAGGCGCTCGTCGCGTGATCCCCGATCGGCAGGGGAATCGTTACGGCCGGAACCCCGTGAACCTCCTCAAAGGTTTGCGCCGCCTCTTGGCCGTACACCTCGGATACGACGATGTTCACCGAAGCCGCCGCCGCGTTCCGCAGGTTGTCGATCGTCTCGCCGGTGCCGAAAAAGGTGTTCACCGTCACGCCTAGCTTCTCGACCAGCGCCTTCAGGGCATCCAGATTGCCCTTCCAGAACACATCCTGGAGCGGCACGATGCCGAACAAATTGACCGTCCGCGCGTCCTTGACCGGAGCCGGTTCGACAAAATCGCGGAACAGCGCCTGAAGGACAAAGTCATACCCCCGGTAGGAGTTGCCTTTGAAGCTGGTCGTCTCGGCGCCGATCACGGGATGATCGCCGCCCTTGAACCGGCTGACCACCTGGCGGACATCGTCCCCGATCATCTCGACCATGCAGCCGGTGACCACGAAATACAGGTCGCCGTCCATGATCTGGATCGTGTTCTCGATCTGCTCGGCCAGCCGTTCTTCTCCGCCGAACACGATGTCCCGCTCCGCCACATTCGAGCTGGGCAGCGTTTGGCCGCCGCAATAGCTGCCGCCATGATAGCCGGAGGCGCCGCTCAGCGCGCCGGCCAGGTTGCCGCCGCAGCCGGGCGAGCTGTGCAAAATCGGGATCGCCCGCGGCAGGGCCTGCACCGTGCCGATGGCGCCTCCCAGCGCACAGGTGAACCGGGGCCGTTCAATCACTTTGCTCATGCGTGTGCTCCTTCCTTATTCGCGGATGCCCGCTTAAACCAGCGCGTTCTCCTGAAACAGCACCGTGGACAAATACCGCTCGCCGGTATCCGGCAGCAGCACCACGATGTTCTTGCCCGCGTTCTCCGGCCGCCGGGCGAGCTGGACGGCGGCAAAGACCGCCGCGCCCGAGGAAATGCCGACCACCAGCCCCTCGTGCCGGGCCAGCTCCCTCGACGCTTCAAACGCCTCCTCATTTTTTACCTTGTAGATTTCGTCGATCACGTCCCGGTTCAGGATGCCGGGCACGAACCCCGGCCCGATGCCCTGGATTTTGTGCGGGCCGGGGGTGCCGCCGGACAGCACCGGCGAATCAAACGGCTCCACGGCGACAATTCGCACCTCCGGGTTGCGCGCCTTCAGCACTTCGCCGACGCCCGTCACCGTTCCGCCCGTGCCGACGCCGCTGACGAAGAGGTCCACCCTGCCGTCCGCATCCCGCCAGATTTCCTCCGCCGTTGTTTTGCGGTGAATGGCCGGATTGGCCGGGTTGTTGAACTGCTGCGGGATGAAGGCGCCTTTGATTTCCGCCGCCAGCTCCTCCGCCCGCCGGACGGCGCCTTTCATCCCCTCCGCGCCATTGGTGAGCACCAGCTCCGCTCCGAGCGCCTCCAGCAGGCTGCGGCGTTCCACGCTCATCGTGTCCGGCATGGTCAGGATCAGCTTATAGCCCCGAGCCGCCGCCACAAGCGCGAGGGCGATGCCCGTGTTGCCGCTGGTCGGCTCGATGATGACCGAATCCGGCTTCAGCAGCCCTTGCTCCTCCGCCTCCCGGATCATCGCATAGCCGATCCGGTCCTTGACGCTGCCGCCGGGATTGAAATATTCCAGCTTGGCGATCACGGACGCCTTCAGCCCTTTGGCCTCCCGCAGCCCGTTCAGCTCCAGCAGCGGCGTATTGCCGATCAAGTCCGTCAAACGTTTGGCGATTCTCCCCACTTCGGTTCACCCTTTCCTTTCATTTGGCTGTGCGGCATGCCTGTTTGTGCCTCTTACAGATTGCCGACCGCTTGCGTCGGCACGATCCCGCTTTCCAGCTCCACAAGCAGCTTCCCCCACCGGGAGGCCCATTCCCGCAGCTCTCCGACCTCCATCGGAGCGGGAACCTTGGAAACCTCATGCTCGCTGATCTTGCGCGCCAGCTCCTTGTAGATCCGGGCCTGCTCGGAATCCGGCGCCGCTTCGATCGTCGTTTTGCCCTGCAGCTCGCTTTGCGTAACCGTCACGGAACGCGGCACGTATTCCACCACCTGCGTGTCGGTCTTTTGCACGAAATCGTCGATGATGGACTTCGCGTAAGGCGCGCTGATCGAGTTGGCGATGACGCCGCCGAGCAGCGCCCCTCCCGCTTTGGAATACTTGTGAATGCCTTTGAAAAGGTTGTTTGCCGCATAAACGGCCATGAAATCCGCCGACGATACCGTGAACACATGCTCCGCGATTCCTTCGCGGACCGGGATGGCAAAGCCGCCGCAGACGACGTCGCCCAGCACGTCATAAATGACGAAGTCCAGGTCCAGCTCCTCAAACACCTTTTGCTGCTTGAACAGCTCGACGGCGGTGATGATGCCCCGTCCGGCGCAGCCGACGCCCGGAGCCGGCCCGCCCGCCTCCACGCAGTAGATCCCGTTGAACCCCTCGAAAATCACGTCGTGCGCCTTGATCCGGGTCTGCTCGCGCAGGGAATCCAGCACCGTCGGAATGTATTCGCCGCCGCGCAGCGTGTTGGTCGAGTCGCTTTTGGGATCGCAGCCGAACTGCATCACCTTGTAGCCCGCAACCGACAAGGCGGCGCTGATGTTTGAGGTTGTCGTCGACTTGCCGATCCCCCCTTTTCCATAAATCGCGATTTGCTTCGGCTTCTTCGCCATGAGAATCACTCCTGTTTACTGGGATTTCGCGCCCCGGTCCGCCCGGATTTGGTTTAAATACCGCACCAGTCTCCGCAGCCCGTTCTCAATTGTGTCGCGCGTCTCGAACGCTTTGACGCCGTGGGCCGCCAAGGCCTTCTCCGCGCCCGGGCCGATGCGGGCCACCAGGGCGATGCTGCAATCGGACAACCCGGCGGCGGACCGGACCAGCGCGCCGTCCTCATGTGCCCCGCCTCCGCAAGGGCGGTCCGGCACGCCCCGTTCCTCCACGAATCCGTACGTGCCGTCGTCCTCGATGCGGTAGATCAGAAACCCTTCGCTTCTTCCAAAATGCTGGTTGATGTGCACCCCGTCCAGGCTGGCAACCGCAACCTTGAATGCCATGGCGCTCTCTCCTTCCGTTGACCGGCACGGCCCGGTCTTCTCCGCTCTTTGCCGGCCTGCCTCCGTTAGCTTTTCGATTCCGTTTTCGTAAGGTCGGGCGGCAGGGTTTACAAGCAGGGGTCTCATCCGTGCGAAAAAGTCTCCGTTAGCGGCTCGTCGTAGAGGCGGGACGCCAAGTCCACGCCCGAGCCGGGAATCCCGCAGGCATCCGCCCGGCACTGCCGGCAGTGCCGGAACACCGGCAAATAGACTTCCGCCGCTTCCCTTGCTTCCGCCAGCTGGAAGCAATCCGGCGGCTCCAGATGCGCCATCTCATGCTGCGGGATCAGCGGAATCAGGTTGATCAGCGATGCGCCCGCCTGCGCGGTTTGCCGCGCGATTTCGCCTGCATGGCCGCCGTTTACCGCGGGAATCAGCACGGTGTTGATCTTCACGGCAAGCCCCAGCCGATGCGCCTTCCGGATGCCGGCCAGCTGCGCCGCGATCAGCGTCTCCGCCGCATCGAGACCGCGCAGGACGTGCCCGTTCAGCACGATGGCCGAGCAAATCCGCTCCTGAATGGCCGGATCAACCGCGTTGACCGTGACCGTCACGGTGCGGACGCCGGCGCTTGCGATGCGTTCGGCATACCGTTCCAGCAGTAGCCCGTTGGTGCTCAAGCAATTGATCAGGTGCGGATACCGCCGGTGAATTTCCTCGAACGCCGCCAAAGCGTGCGGTGTCGCCAGCGTATCGCCCGGCCCTGCAATCCCGGCGACGGTGAGCTCCGGGCAAAGCTCCAGCGCCCGGCCGACGAGCCGGGCCGCTTCTTCCGGACGGAGGATGCCGCCGGCAACGCCCGGCCTCGTCTCCGTGCGGTTGAAGCTGCGCTTGCAAAACTTGCACCGGATGTTGCAGGACGGGCTGACCGGCAGATGGACGCGCCCGAAGCGGACATGCGCTTCTCCGCTGAAACAGGGATGCCGGCGGACCAGATGCCCGTATCGCTCTTCCGGCGCGCTGCTTTCGCTGGCTTTCATGCGGCACTTCCTTTCGCCATCGGTATTGTGAGAGAAATCACTTTTGATTGCGGATTTTAATCCATTAATTCCGATCGGATTTAGCAACATGTTAATCACACAAGCCAATGCCGTCAATACGGTTTGTTTCTATAAATTGGGCATATTAGTGAACGAATGGAACTTTCTGTTATTTTGAACAGATGCCTGGGCTTCAGCCATTCGTTGCCCGGTCTCGTTCTCCTTCGCCGTTTTCTCCCGTTCCGTGCGGCGCAAGTTTCGTCCCCTCCCGCCAAAACCGCCCGGCCGCGCCAAAAAAAGCAAAACGCATCCCGCCCAAACCATCTGCCGATGATAGGGGCGAAACGCGTTTCGCGATGTTTCCGCTTGATGCGGATTGTTTCATTTTGAAAAGAATGGCTGCCTGCAGGCTTGCCCGCCTGCCCGAAATTTTTAATCGGTCTCTGTGACAAAGTTTCTTATTGGTGCTCCCGCCAGAGACATTCCGTCCATTCCAGCCTGCTGAATACCGCCTCAAACGTGGAATCCTCCGGGCTGCAGGCATATACGCCAAACCGAACGGCATCCGTGCTGTTAAAAAGGTGAAACATCCGCATCTGCTTGTAAACCGCGCCGTCCAGGGACACCTCGACGAGAAAATCGCTTTCCCTGCGGCTCAGCCGATAGTAAAGCTTTTTGATGTCCGCCGGGATGTCGGTGGTAGCCCAGTCGGAATACCCGTGGTTCGTAACCACGCTCCCCAAACGCTGATAGGCCTCGTTCTCATATTCGCTCGACGCCTTGAACCAATGTTCGCTGTTCTGGTAGAGGATTATGCCGCATTGGTCAAACCTGCGTTTGCTGTTGAATTCCGTTTTGACCGCAACTGTAAAATACTGCTCCGCCGTTTCCATCACCAAAGCCGGCGCCGTGTCGTTCTGAAAGCCGTAATAGGTGCGCTGCCACAGATCGGTCTTCGGTTCCGTACGCATCGTAACCCTGTGGGCTTCGACGGCCGCTGTCTTCGGCTTTCGTATCCAGCTCCATTGCCGGAAGTCTGTCTTCATCTTGATTCCTCCCAGGACCAAATGAATCCACTTTTACCTTATCATAAACCGTCTACCCGGATAAACCACCACAGGCGTTTCGGTAGCGTCCGGTCGGCAGGCTTCGGAAGCGTTTTGTGCCAATGCTCCTTTTCGTGTACAATAGGCAGGAACATACGTTTCTATCGGAGGTATCTGCATTATGCCGGTTGTCCCCCATCAAGTGATCCAGCCCAAAATTTTGTATTACGGCACGCCCGTCATCTTGTTAACGACATTAAACGAAGACGGCACAACCAACATCAGTCCCTTGTCTTCCTCATGGGCGCTTGGAAACAGTTTGGTTCTCGGTGTCGGACTGGGCGGAAAGGCCATTGAAAATCTGTCCCTCCATCCGGAATGCGTCGTCAATGTTCCCGGTCCCGACCTTTGGGCGCAGGTCGAAGCGCTGGCTCCGCTCACCGGAAAAGACCCGGTCCCGGATTATAAACTGCAATTGTCCTTCCGCCATGAAAAAGATAAGTTCGCCGCCGCAGAGCTGACTCCGCTTCAATCCGAACAGGTCCGGCCGGACCGGGTAGCGGAGTGTCCGCTGCAAATCGAATGCGTCGTCCGGCACACCCGCGTCCCGGAGTATAATCCGGCCTTTGCTATCGTAGAGGCCGAAGCCGTGCGCGTCCATGCGCACCGAAGCATCGTGCTGAACGAGCACCATATTGATCCGGCGGCATGGAGTCCGCTCATTTATAACTTCCGGCATTACTTCGGGCTTGGCCGGGAATTAGGCAAAAGCTTTCGGGCGTAACCCGACGGCACCGGCACGAGAGCCGGATCGTTTAAATGTTCTCTTTTTTCCAGCGCAAAAAAAGGCTGTCGGGAAAGTAAGTGCTCGATAGCCCTTTTTTGTGCAAATTTTTTTCACGTTACCCGCTATAGAACAACCCTTTTTTCTTGACCACTTCCGGAGACTTCTTTTCGAATGTCAATTGGAGGGCGAAATCCAAGCCAATTTGGCCTGCCGCTGAATTCGGGGACGCGTGCCCCCTCAGGAACCGTTGTTTGCAAAAGAACGATAAGGCGGACGTCTATCGGCAAAAGGTGGCGGGCGCGGGGCGGCTAGCGCAGGACGGCGGGCGTGAGAATTCCCAACCATCAGTGGGCTCTGCGCTTGCAGGGGGGCAGGGGGCCAGGGGAAGCAGGAAGTGCAAAAAAACAACTATTTCAGCTGTTTTTTCTATTTTTCGTAAAATTGATGCATAAAAGCAATTATTCCTCTAGTTTTCTCCGAATTCCGCTTGTTTAGTCAGAAATAAGTGCGTCTGGGGAATAATTTCGCGATTGGAAAAAGAATTATCGGAAATAGGTGCCGCTGTGCATCTATTTGCCTTCTTTTCCTTGGCCATCGTTGGCTTGTGCCCGCCGCTTGCAGCTTTCGCCAAGAAAACAGAGACAGCAGGAAAGGGGCGAGTCAAACGGGGGGCGGATCACGGCAGCCGTACAAAACATAAATTCGATGTCGGCCCACCAGAATCCCCGAGAGAACCGGAATACTCCCCGCCCCCGTATTTCCACTTTACAACGATGAAAAGCCGGAAGAAACCTACGCTCACCAAAATGAGCCGGATTTCTGAAAATTTGACGCTGCCCCTTTCGGGATAGCCTCTTGCTTCCGTTATCGTCACGTAAACTTTGCGATGAGCCCGCTCAACGTTGTCTGCGCCAGCCGCTGCTCCATCGCCGCTTGCGCCTCATTCATTTCCGTCTGGAGCGCCTGTTCAATGTTCCGGCCCACAAGACAAAGGACGTTCGGGTTTTCGTGAAACCGGAACAGACGGTTTTCCTCCGCCACGTTCACCGCCCGGTAAACCTCAAGCAGTGTGATTTCTTCCGGAGCTTTCCGCAGGGAGGCGCCTCCCACTCCCGGGCGGACGTTTACCAGGCCCGCTTTTTTCAGCATCCCCATCATCCGGCGGATAATGACCGGATTGGTGTTGACGCTGCCGGCGATAAAATCCCCCGTGCACTCTTCCGGGCTGACTGCAATCAGAGAAAGAATGTGAACCGCGATTGAGAAACGGGAACTAATTTGCTTCATAAAATACCACCACCGTTGTAACGATTGTAGTTACCTCGATGCGCGTTGTCAATAGATCATCCGCTTACCGCCGTCCCCGGAAGGTCCGGCGCAAATCCCCGACCCACTGACCGGGAATCTCCCAAGGGATAAAGTGCCCGCCTTCTTCGTGAGCGGTGACATTGACGAGATTGTACCAGGCGGCGCGCTCGCTTTTGAGAAAATGCTCCACGCGGTTTTCGGTCGTAACGCCCGGCGGATTTTCGTAGCCGACCAAGGTGAGGCCGGCCGGAGCTTCCACAACAGGCCAACGGTCATGGGAAGGCGTCCATGGATACCGGTTGGCATTGGCATAAAAACGAACCGCCGTTTCGATGGCGTTGTTCGCCCAGTAAATGGTGGCGTGTGTAAGTAGCTCGTCTTTGGAGAAAACATTTTCCACGTTACCCTTGTTGTCGCTCCAATTCGCCCAGCGCTCCAAAATCCAGGCGAGCAGACCCACCGGCGAGTCGCTCAGTCCGTAAGCAAGCGTGGCCGGGTCCAGCACATGCACGGCGAGGTGCGATGCAAAACGCCGGTCCATTTTTACGATTCCCGCACGAATGTCGTCCGGGACGTTCTGGGGTATCGGCTGGCCGCCGGAGAGATCCCAGGCGCGGTCTCCGGTGAACAGGCTCAGTTTTTGGCCGGAGCCGATATGAATGGCATAAAGCGCATCCGCGTATTTATGGCCCAATTGCCCGGTGACGAGCGCTCCGACATCACAGCCGGCCGCCGCGTATTTCTTGTATCCGAGCACGTCGGTCATTAGGGTATGCCAGAGATCGGCCGTTTTCCAAAAGTTCATATCCGGCTGATCGGGAAGCGGCGTCGAGAAGCTAAACCCCGGCAGCGAAGGCACAATGACATCAAAGGCGTCGGCCGGATCGCCGCCGAAGGCGCCCGGATCGGCGAGCGGATCGATCACCCTGGACCAATGCCAGAACGTCCAGGGCCAGCCGTGCGACAGAATCAGCGGAATCGGCTTGGGCCCGACACCCGGCTTCCGCATGAAATGGACAGGAACTCCCGCCACCTCGACCTTGTAATGCTCGTAGGCGTTGATCGCCTTTTCGGCTTTCCGCCAATCATACTTGTGAAGCCAATAGGCGGCGAGTTCCTCCAGATAGCTGCGGTTGACACCGTAAAACCAGTCCTCATTGCCGGTGCCGCCAGGCCAGCGGACCGCCTCCAGCCGGCGCTTCAGGTCGGCAAGCAGCTCGTCGGTTACATGGATGGGACGGGGGCAAAGCTTGAAAGGGACATCGGTTTCCATACGCTTTCCTTCCTCCTGTCGGATTCGACATGCGCGGTTAAAAGCACATTCGGGATCGGTACTCCCTTAGAGACCGTGCGGGAGCGCCTAGGAACGGCTTCCCAATTCGGCCAGCCGTCTCAAGGCGGGGACGGCGGCGGCCAAGGCTCCTTTTTCCTCCGGCGTGAGCTCCTCCGCGTACTTAGAAAGCTGCGCGATGCGGTCCAGTCTCCGCGAATCGATCACCTGCACCCCCGCGGCGGTAATGTGCACGAGCACCACCCGGCCGTCGCCCGGATCGGGCTTCCGCTCAACGAGGCCGTCCCGTTCAAGCCGGGAAACCAGCTGCGTGATCGCCGGCTGCGTCACCTGCTCATTCGCGGTCAGCTCGGTCAGCCGCATCGGGCTTTTGCGGGACAAGGTATGCAGCACGGAGAGCGTCGTAAAACTCAGTTTTTCGACCGCCGGCAGCCGAATGATGATCCTCGTCAAGTCCTCCAGCGCAAGCGCAAACGCTTCTACATTCAACTTGTTTGATTCGTTTTTAGGTTCCATGCTTCATTTATATCATACACTTATATAAATTTCTAATGTAAATTCGAACACGAAGCTCGTCAAAGAGACAGTCATTTCGTCCGGCGGCAATTTGCACTTCCTTTTGTAGGTACCCTGCCTGACGCACGTCCCTCCTTTTATCATTTGAATATCCAATTCAAACGCACCTTTTAACCGTATAGATGAATGACTGTGACATATGAGAGTTTGCGACTTTAATGTTCTAATGTAGATTAGTAAAATTATGTGGGACAAAAAATATTGGTGTAACAAAAAGGTATATCGGGAGGTAGTTTTTTGATAAATCGGGAAGAAATATTTACTTATGTAAAGGAAAAGTTTTGCACCGAGCCGGACTACCCTTGGTTCAAGTATCCTGAGTATGCAGTATTAAGACACAGCAAGAATGGCAAGTGGTATGGCGTGATTATGAATGTGCCGAGAATCAAATTAGGTTTACCAGGGGAAGGAAGGGTCGATGTCCTGAACTTGAAGTGCGGCCCGGAATTAAATAGTTTATTAAGGAATCAACAAGGAGTTTTGCCCGCCTACCATATGAATAAGGAACATTGGATTACCATTGTTTTGGATAGTCCTTTTCCTAAAGCGGAAATCTACGATTTAATGAATTTGAGCTACAACTTAACAAAATAAAATATAAGCTTTTCACAAAAGCTCAGTTGAAGATATCTTCGATGCCAAATAAGCCCGCTTGTTTAACGGCAATCCATTTGATCGTTTGGATGACTCCCTGGGAAAAACCCTCGCGGGAATAAATCTTGTGGGCCAGTTCAATCCTTTCGTTGTCGGCCGTTGTGAACGTCACACTGTGTTCTCCAATTATGTTGCCTGCTCTCACACTATGGATCGTGACTGAACGGTCGATTCCTGATTCCCTGATAACCTTTGCCATTTCGCTTGCGGTGCCGCTCGGTTTGTCTCTTTTCAGCTTGTGATGGGATTCGACGATATCGATGTCGGCGGTTCCGCCGAATTCCAGAGCGGCCTGTTTCACTAATTTGAGGAATTTATATACGCCAATACTGAAATTGGGGCATACCACAACGGGAATGGAGGATGCAAGCATAGAAAGCTTTTGCAGCTCGTTTTCATTAAAACCCGTCGTTGCAATGATAAGCGGTTTATTGGCAAGACGGTAGGCGTCGTAATTCTTCATCAGTGCTTCGGCATTGGAGCAGTCCACATACAAATCACATTTCTCTATGGTCTCGGGAATCTGGTCTTGAATGAGAAGGCCGGTGGGACCGGCATCAAGCAGTGCGCCCATGTCTTTTCCCACGAAGGAGTTGGTTTTTCGGGCGATAACCGCACCGATTGCGATGTCCCTTTGCTCCTTTAACAGTTTTATAATCTCCGTTCCAAGCTTCCCTGTTCCGCCGACAATTCCGACTCTGATCATGACGCCCCTCCAGCTAGTTATGGAATGTAATCGAACCCTCTTCCCTTCATTAAAACCTTGCGGTGTCCCTAAGTAAAGGAAAACTCTCCCCCCGCTTAATGGTCACCATTTCTTCACAAACCACCGCATTTTGCCGATATTAATTTATTGCATAAAAAACTTAAAAACAGACACGATGATCTCGAACCGGGGAGCACACAGCATGACACCACAAATCGTTCACTACAACGGCTGGATCATCGGGCTATCGTTCGTTATCGCCGTTTTTGCTTCTTACTCCGCCCTTGTAGCGGCAAGCAAGATTTATCGTGCGGAAGGAAGGATTCGGGCGTTCTGGCTGGCGGCGGGGTCTTTTGCCATGGGCAGCGGCATCTGGGCGATGCACTTTGTCGGCATGCTGGCCATGCATACGAATTTCCATATCGTTTACAACCCTTGGCTTACCGTTCTATCCGGGTTTGCAAGTATTTTTTCCTCTTTTGTCGCCTTCCGCGCCGCATTGCGGGAGGAGGTCCGCTTTAAGGAAACCGTACAAGGCGGGTTCTGCATGGGGACCGGCATCGTTGCGATGCACTACATCGGAATGGCCGCCATGGAAACCCATGCAGTCGTTTCTTACTCCCCTTATTGGGTGGCGCTCTCCATTCTTGTTGCCTTTGCCGCCTCATACGCAGCCCTTTACTTGTTCCGTCACTTTCGGTTCAAAGCCGATTTCAGCATGTGGAAGCTGATCAGCTCAATTGTCATGGGCGTTGCCGTTTCCGGGATGCATTATGCCGGCATGGCCGCGTCGCGGTTTCAGATCCCCGCCTCCCAGGTGCAGGACGTACATGCGGAATCCGCTCCTCTTCTCCTGATCGGCGTTGCCGCAGCCGCGCTGCTGATCGTCGCAACCTTGATCGGCGCCATTTTCTTCGACCGACATGTGCTGGAACGGATGGCTTACCACGATGCCTTGACCTCCCTGCCCAACCGCAACGGGCTGAAGCGTTACTTTTTGCAGCATTTTTCGCGCGGCCAGCACGGGGCGGTTTTTTTTATCGACCTGGACCGCTTCAAAACCGTAAATGATACGCTGGGGCACGATATCGGGGACCTGCTTCTTCATCAGGTGGCGGCCCGGTTATTCGATGCGATTCGGACGGAGGAAAAAGCAGAGCTGTTCCGGTTGGGCGGCGATGAATTCCTGCTGGCTTATGCCGAGGCCTCTTTGCCCAAAACGGAGGCGCTTGCGGAGCGTCTGCTGAAAACGTTCAAACAGCCTTTTTACGTAAACGAAAATGTATTGTACATGACGGCCAGCATCGGAATCAGCCTGTCACCCGACCACGGAACGGAAAAATCGTCTTTGATGAAGACATCCGATACCGCCTTATACCAGGCAAAAGCGCTGGGGAAAAATCGCTACTGTTTCTATGAGGAAGCCATGCAGCGGGATCAGTTCCGTCGTCTGTCGCTGGAGCGCGATCTTCGGAAAGCCCACGCGGAGCATCAATTTTTCCTGGTTTACCAGCCCAAGTGGGATTCCGTGGCCGACCGTTTGTCCGGCTTGGAAGCCCTTCTCCGATGGAAGCATCCCGAGCTGGGCGTCATCTCTCCGGCGGAATTCATCCCGATTGCGGAGGAATCCGGCCTGATCATTCCGATGACGGAGTGGGTTATCGACGAAGCGTGCCGGCAAAACAAAGCCTGGCGGGAGTCGGGCATCGCCGCCGTGCCGGTTTCGGTTAACCTGTCGATGCGTTTGTTTGAGAACGGGCAGTTGGCGGAGACCCTGCGGGCCGCCTTGACCCGGTCCGGTCTGGCCGGCGCCTGCCTCGAGATTGAAATCACGGAATCGATCGCCATGACCACTTCCAGTGATGTGATCGGCCAGCTTCGGCAAATCCGGGCGCTGGGGATTCGTGTCTCGCTGGACGACTTCGGAACCGGGTATTCCTCTCTGGGAATTTTGGACGAGCTGCCTATCAATACGCTGAAAATCGATCAAATTTTTATCCGAAAAAGCGGCATCCGGACAAAACGCGCCATTATCAGCAATATTATCGCCATTGCCCGGAATTTGGAGCTGGAGGTGGTCGCCGAAGGGGTGGAAACCAGGGAGCAAGTCGAGTTTCTCCAGGCCCGCGGCTGCCGCCTCGTGCAAGGCTACTACTACAGCAAACCGATGCCTGCCGGAGATATCGCCGGATGGCTGCTTCAACGTGCGGGGGCCGGGACAGCCGGGTAAGGTTTGTGAGCAGCAGGTTATTGCTAAACTCACATATGATAAAAGGATTACTATAAAGATTCAGTATAAGTTGCCATCCGCCAAATAGCAGAAAGAACAAACAGCAGCCGTTTCCTAACGGACTGCTGTTTCTTTAAACTATCATTTTAACGGGCTGCAGGCCGTTCGTCTTTCCTTATCCCGTTTTGGCCGCCTTCAGCTTGGTCAATTCGGCTTGAACCTCCTCCTGCTCGGCCCATTTCGCCCCTTCCTGCAAGTGTTAGGGGTAGAACGGCCCAACGTCTGCTATTAACCAGCCGTTGCCGTATCCCTCTTGTCCGTTGTTGTATCGCTCTCCGCCGCCGTCGTGCCGGTCTTCTCCGTTTTCGGACCGTGCCCGCGGTGATCGCCTTTGCCTGAGTGGGTCGCATTTACGATCCCGGAGGCTTTATCGGCCAGGTCGGCCGCTTTTGCATCGTATTGCGCCTGCGTCAGTTTTCCATCGGTCAATTGCTGGTCAAGCTTCGAACGCAGTTGCTGGGTTACGAGATCGGTGACCTTTTGCAGGTCCACGCCTTTCTCACCCGCCAGAGCCGAGAGCGATTTCCCGGCTTTCAGCTCCGTCCGGATTTCGTCCTTCGTCACGCCGAGCAGCGCCGCAAAGGCGTCCATATCGAGCTTTCCCCGATTCCCGTGGTGACCGCCCCGGCTGGCGGTGCTTTGCTCGGCCGATGGCGATGCAGCGGCAGCCGCGGTCGTGCTGGAGGCGGCGTAGACGTGTCCGCCGAGCAGGGCGCCTCCTCCCAACGTAACGGCCAGGGCCAGGGCGCTTGCGGCGAGCATCTTTTTGTTGCTTTTCATTGGAATTCCTCCTCGTATTTAAAAAAGATAGGGGTTTGCGGAACGGCATTTATCCCAACCGGGATCTTCTTTCCAAGCTTGGCGACGCAGCGTAACCGGGCGGCCTCACTCCCTTTCGCGGGCCGAGATCGCTCTCTTCCCTTGATGCTTGCAGTTTAATCCGCCAACCTTTAGCGAAACTGAAACCGCCCGGGAATCGAAAGGGCAAAAAAAGACCCCGGCCTAAAGCCAGAGTCTAATCAACTAGAGTTTTCTCAAATTATGGAGCCCATTTGCATGTACCGCGTCCGTCAGACGGCGGGACCAAACCAGGTTTCCAGCACCCGGCCGATCTCGGCGGGATACACCGGTTTGCTGATAAAATCCTGCATGCCCGCTTCGCGGCAGGCTTCCCGGTCTTTCTCGCCGGCAAATGCCGTAACGGCTGCAATAACGGGTTTATTCGGAGCCGGAAGCTCCAGGATCGCTCGCGCCGCTTCATATCCGTTCAGCTCCGGCATCTGAATATCCATCAAAATGAGATCAAATTCCTCGGCTTGGGCGGCCCGTACCGCTTCCGCCCCATTTTCGGCCAGCACGGCCCGGCACCCGAATTTCCCCAACACGCGTGCCAGCAAGATCCGGTTGATCTCGTTGTCGTCCGCCACCAGGATACGCAGGGCTCCGTATGAAGCGGACGGGGTCCATCTTCCCGCCCTGGCTGGCTGCGCGCCCACCGGGGGCACCGCCGAAGGGTGTCCTTCGGCAGAGGCCTTCATCAGCGGGTGTTCCTCTTCTGCGGAATGGAAAGGGAGCGTAAAGAAAAAGACGGACCCTTTTCCCTCCAGACTCTCCGCGGATATGGTACCTCCCATCAACTCCACCAGGTTTTTGCAAATCGCCAGACCCAGCCCTGTACCGCCGTATTTCCGGTTGATCGAAGGATGGATCTGGGAAAAAGATTGAAACAGCCGGTCCATTTTGTCGGCCGGAATCCCGATGCCGGTATCCATCACCCGGAAAGTGAAGCTGCATCCTTTCGGATTTACGCCTTCCGGCTCTACTTCCACTTGTACCGTAACGGCACCTTTTTCCGTAAACTTGACCGCATTCCCGACCAGATTGACCAGCACCTGTCTGAGCCGTCCCTCATCCCCCATGATGATGTCCGGAACATGCCCGGAAACGGCATCCGCCAGCCTGATTCCTTTCTCGGCGGCACGCGGACCGAACAGCTCAAGAACGCTGCCGACAACTTCGCGAACGGACAGGGGCTCGTTCTCCAGCTCCATTTTGCCTGCTTCCAGCTTGCTGAAATCCAGAATTTCGTTCAAAATCCGCAGCAGCGTCTCGCTGCTTGCCAGGATGGTTTCCACGTAGCTGCGCTGCTCCTGATCGAGGGAAGTGGTGGCAAGCAGATCCGTCATTCCCATGATCCCGTTCATCGGGGTGCGGATTTCATGGCTCATAATGGCGATAAACTCCGACTTTGCCTGATCCGCCCGCTCCGCGGACTCCTTGGCCCGGAGAATTTCGCGCTCGCCCGTTATGTCCCGGAAAACCACAACCGCTCCCTTAAACCGGTCGTTATCGACAAGCGGAGTGATCTGGTATTCGGCAAGCAGGCTGGAGCCGTCTTTGCGCCACAGAACCGCTTCGCTCTGGCGGTATACGCTGCCGGTGCGGATGGCCTGCATCACTTCCGTTTCCGTTTTGGCGTACATCGTATTTTCCGGCGTGAACAAGCCTAAAAGCTCCTGATAGGAGCTTCCGATCAGTTCCTTCGGGTTGCAGTTTAGAATATCCGCCCCGGAAGGATTGACGAACATAATCCGCCCATCGGTATCCAGCCCGATGATCCCTTCCGATACGGCGTTCAGAATCAGCGTGTACTCGCCGCTCAGCTTCTCGATTTGCTCCATGTACCGGGTCCGCTCGGTGATGTCTTGGGAGATCCCGTAAACGCCCACGACCTCGCCGTCCACCACGATCGGGATGTTGGTCGAGATGATTTCGACCGGGTGCCCGTCCTTGTGAATGATCGTCAGATCGTAGCTTTGCGGCTCCCCTTGCGCAGCCAGATTGAAGTTGTGCAGGGTCTTCCCCAAATCATTCTCATGCACGATGGGAGCCCAATCCATGCCGATCAATTCTTCCAGCGTATAGCCGGTCAGCTTCTCCAGATTAGGGTTCGCCGTCTCATATTCGCCAGTCAGCTTCATGGAATAAACGGCGTTGGGATTATGATCGAACAGCGACTGATAGCGCTGGCGGCTTTCCTGAAGCAGGCGGTCGGCCTCCCGCCGGGCGGTAATGTCGCGGGAAACGGAGATCAGCCCTTCCACCCGGCCCGTCTCGTCCAGTATCAGCCGGCTTGCCGTTTCCACCCAGACGTAGCCCCCGTCTTTACGGAGAAGCCGGCAGATCAATTTCTCGTCCATTCCCTGGCTTCTGCGAACGAGAAATTCCCGCACGTTGTCCCCATCCTCGGGATGGACCAGTTCAAAAGCGCCGCGGCCGATCATCTCTTCCGGCTGATAGCCCAACAAGGCAATGCACGCGGGTGAGGCATAAACAATCGTCAACGGCTCGTCCATGATATGACGGCTGATCATGTCCTCCGACGCTTCCGCAATGAGGCGAAACCGGGCTTCGCTTTCCCGGAGCCGTTCTTGCTCCCCGTAAAGCTCGGTCCGGTCCTGGCACACGCCGGCGATCCGGACCGGCCTGCCGTCCAAGTCCTTGTGGATCTCCCAAGCCGTGTAAATCGTCCGAAGGCTGCCGTCCGGCAGCTCCACGCGATAAAGGATGGAACCGTCCTCCGGGTTGGCCCGCAAGTTGGAAAAACAGAGGCCCGTTTTCTCTTTGTCCTCTTCATAAATAAGCGCAAGAACGGCTTCCGCCGAGAAAGCAGCCGTTCCCGTGGGATCGCCGAAAAGCTTCCGGAGCTCTTCGGAATGGGTTAGTTCTCCCGCTCGGACGTCCCATTCCCACCAGCCGCTTTTCGCCAGCCTCCGGGCCATGCGCCCGCAAACGGCTTGTTTCCTTGCCTCGGACACATCTCGCCCAACGGTCATGATCAGACTGCCGCCGGTACCGTCCGGCACCGGGGTTTCACTGAATTCGATCCAAACCTCCCGCCCGTCTTTGTGGCGGACTTTGCGAACGGGAAGCGTTCCCGGCAAAGGCTCCCCTGCTTTTCCATCGACGTCGACAGGCTCGATCCCTTCGATGTCGGAGCGGTCTTTTCCGATCAATTCCTCTTTCGTATATCCTAAAATCTCACGGCAGGAGAAAGAGACGTCCACCACGCCCCCATCCGTCCCGTAAAAAACGACTAATTCTTTGCAGCTTCTCAGCCATGCCTCGGCCCAACCGATGCTCCGTTCTCCGGCGTTCAGACTCATGTTCCGCTCCGTCCCCCCTTTTCGTTCCACATGTTCGTCTCGGTGACCCATTTATTTTAGCAGAATGAATCGATAGTCCCAATGGAGAATACTTGGGTGAACAGATAAAAGTTTATAAAGCTCGCTTGCCTGTGAAACTTGCGCAAACCGCCCGGTTAATCAAGAAAAAGCCCCCGTTCATGCTCCGGAGACTTTTGATGTGAGGGTAACCATAGTTATTTACCCCGCTAGTTTGCTTTTGCCACCTGTTCCGCGCAACTTTTTATCGTCCGATCGGATCCAACCCGGAATGCGGATTGGTACGTGCTAAAAGGATGGAAGGCGGGCCCTTGAAATAAGGTATCCGCCCTCCTATAAGCACACCGGCGCTGCATCACCGTGCCGCTGCCGCCTTCTCCCCCTGCTGAAGCTGGTACATCTGATAGTACCGGCCGCCGCGGCGCATGAGCGTATCATGATTGCCCCGCTCCACGATTCGCCCGCGGTCCAGCACGAGGATCTGGTCGGCGTTTTTGATCGTCGACAGCCGGTGCGCGATGATGAACGTCGTGCGCCCCTTCTTCACAACCTCGAGCGCGCTCTGGATGACGGCCTCTGTCTCCGTATCGATGTTGGAGGTTGCTTCGTCGAGAATCAGAATCGCCGGGTCGAAGGCAAGCGCCCGCGCGAACGAGATCAGCTGCCGCTGTCCGGCCGACAGCGTGCTGCCCTTCTCGATCACCGGCTCATCGAGCCCGTGCCGCAAGCCGGCAAGCAGCCGGCCGCCGCCCACGTCGGCCAGCGCCCGCTCGATCTGCTCCCGCGTCACCTTCGGATCGTTCAAGGAGACGTTCGAGGCAATCGTGCCGGTGAACAGAAACGGGTCCTGCAGCACGATGCCCATATGCCGGCGCATCGTCTGGCGGGGCATGTCGCGCACGTCGATGCCGTCGATCGTCACGCGCCCGCTGCCGACATCATAGAAGCGGAACAGCAGATTGATGATCGAGCTTTTGCCCGACCCCGTATGGCCGACAAGCGCAACGGTCTCGCCCTTCTTCGCCTCGAACGAGATGCCCTTCAGCACATCCTCGCCTTCCTTGTAGGCGAACCAAACGTCCTCGAAGGTTACGTCGCCGCGGTAGCGCGGAATTTCTTCATCCGACACATCCTCGCCCTTCTCATCGAGCACGACAAACACCCGCTCCGCGGAGACAAGCGCCGTCTCCAGATTCGGCAGCTGGTTGACGATGCCGACGATCGGATTAAACAGCCGGTTCAAATAGTCAACGAACGCGTACAGCACCCCCAGCGTGACAAACCCCTCCGGCCCGGCAAGCGAGCCTGCGCCGAAGTACCAGATCATGGCGACGAACACCCCGTTCCGGAGAATGTTCACCAGGTTGTGCCCCGTCAGCGAGTTCAGGATCAGCAGCTTCCTTTTATAAAGATAATTCTTTGCGTTGTAAGCCTCAAATTCTTCCTCCATCTTGCGCTCCTTGCGGAACGCGCGGATGACGGACATGCCCTGGATCGACTCGTTGATCCGGCCGTTGATTTCGCTCAGCGTTCCGCGTATCACGCGGTTGTAACGCTTTGCGAACTTGCCGTACACCCACACCCACAGCACCAGCAAAGGCAGGATAAAAAGACAGATGGCCGCCAGCTTGACGTCCAGCAGGAACAGCGCCGCAAAGATGCCCGCCATGTTAATCAACCCGGTAAAAAAGTTTGCCAGCACCGTCACGTACAGCTCCCGGATCGACTCGGTATCGTTCGTAATCCGGGAAACGACCTTGCCTGCCGGCAGGTTGTCAAAGAACCGGACCGGCAGCCGGTTCATCTGCCTGAACACATCGTTCCGCATCCGGCGGATAATCCGGTTGGCCGACGCCTGCAAATAATAACGCTGCCCGTATGAGAAAAGGGCCGACAAGATGATAAGGCCGACATAAAAAAAGCAAAGCCGGATGAGTCCGCCGAGCTCGGGGTGAAAGAAACGGTACAATTCGTCGCGGCTCAGCTTGACCCCGCCGTAAACGGCCGTCTCTTCCCCGCGTGTGACGACGATGGGCTCGAGCTCGCGCACCGAGCCGTCGGCGCCGGCGCTCGTTGCCGCCGCCAGCCGCTTGCGTTCCGCCGCGCCGCCGACTTCGCGAACGCCGTCGAGCTCCATCGCTTCCGGCACAAAATAGTAGTCGCGGCCCACCTGCACGATGCGCACTTCGCCGCCCTTTGCTTCGCCCTCGGCGAACCGGTCGCTCCGCTTGTAGGCTTCGCCCCGGAAAGCAACCGCAAACCGGTCGTCCGCTGACGGCTCCCCGGCCCGATGCCAGGACCGCTCGATGCCGCTGATATGCTCATCGATCAGGTGCTTGGCGATCAGCGGTCCCGCCAGATCCGTGCCGACCGCCACGGCCAGCATCAAGAGCGCGGCGATGAGCTGCGCCTTTGCCTGCAGCGCGTAGCGGAACAGCCGCTTGATCGTCGCGCTTTTGTTGGCGGCGCCTTTGTCAATATCCAGATCGTATAACTCCTGATCCTTCTCTTGGCTCATGTCTGCTCACCGTCCCCGGTTCCGCCAGCCTGCTCCATTTGCTGGCGTTCATACTGCTGCTTATACCATCCGCCAAGCTTCATCAGCTCGTCATGCGTGCCGCGCTCCGCGATCCGTCCGTCCTCCAGGACAAGGATCATATCCGCGTGCTGCACGGCCGACAAGCGATGCGTTGCGATCAGCGTGGTTTTGCCCGCGCGTTCCGTGCGGATGTTGCCGACGATTTCGGCTTCCGTCCGCGCATCAACCGCCGACATCGCATCGTCGAGCATCAGAATCTCCGGATCGGCGATCATGGCCCGCGCAATGGAAACCCGCTGCTTCTGTCCGCCGGACAGCGCCACTCCCTTTTCGCCGACCAGCGTTTGCAGCCCGTCCGGCAGGAAGTCGAGGTCTTTCCGGAAGGCCGAAGCGGAAATGGCCTGCTCCAGCTCCCCGGGACCCGAATCGTCGCGGCCGAATTTAATGTTTTCTTTCCACCGACCGCGAGAACAAAAACTGCTCCTGCGGCACGTAGCCGTACCAGCCCTTCAGCTGATCCATGTCCAGCTTCTCAATCGGCACGCCCGCAATGGAGATCGTTCCTTTTCCCGGCGGATATTCGCGCAGCAGCTGCCGGATCAGCGTCGTCTTGCCGCTTCCGGTCCGTCCGACGATGCCCAGCGTCTGCCCGTGCTCCAGCTCAAACGACAGGTCGGTCAGATTATCCGCCTGCGCGGAAGGATACTTGAAGGTAACACGGTCGAACACGATCCGGCCCGGCCCTTCCGCGAGAACCGCTTCTTCCTTCGCGGGGTCCGGCACATCCGGTTTATGGCCCAGCGTTTCGCGCACGCGATCGATCGAGGCGTTGCCCCGCTGCATGATGTTGATCATCTCGCCGATCGCGAACATCGGCCAAATCAGCATGCCAAGGTACACGTTGAACGAGACGAGCGCTCCGATTGTCAGCTCGCTGTGGTAAACGAGATAAGCGCCGTAGCCCAGGCCAAGCAGGTAGCTGGTTCCGACGAAGATTTTTATGGTCGGCTCAAAAAAAGCGTCGATTTTGACGACGGCAATGTTTTTGTTCAAAACGTCTTCCGTTACGTCCGCAAAATTTTTCTCGGCCGAACGCTCCTGCACATAAGCGCGAATGACCCGAGTGCCGGAGATCGTCTCGAGCACGCCGTCATTCATGGCGCCGAACGCATCCTGCGCGTCCGTAAACCGTTTGTGAATCCACTTGCCGTACAGGCTGACCAGAATGGCCATAAGCGGCAGCGGCAGCACCGCCACCAGCGTCAGCTTCCACGAGACGAACACGGTCATCGTGACGAGTAGCGTCAGCATCCACAGCGTCGAATCAATGAACGTCAGGATGCCGAAGCCGGCGGTCGTGCTGATCGCCTGCAAGTCATTGGTAGCCCGGGCCATCAGGTCGCCGGTCCGGTTGCGCTCGTAGAAAGGCGGGGTCATTTTCAAAAAATGCCGCATCAGCTGCGAACGCATGAGCCGCTCGACGACAAACGAACCGCCGAACAGCTGGTACATCCAGATAAAACTAATGATGTAGACCGTAAGGGTAATGCCGGCCAATTGGGCCAGAGTGACCGTCAGCGAGTCCCAACTCAGCTTGCCGAGGTGAATCGCGTCAATCGTCTTGCCGACCATCATCGGCGGAAGCACTTCAATCATGCCGCAGACAACAAGCAGAAAGATAGCCGTGATGTACCGTTTTTTCTCCTGTTTAAAGAACCAGCCCAGCTTGCCCAGAACCGCTAACATGGGGAACTCCCTCTCCTCTCTCTGCCCGGAAAAACAAAAGCCCGCCGCCATGGACGGTGAGCTGAATGACCCGATCTTATAATGAACAAACAGCAAAGCCAGAATAGCATACCGGTTGCCCGATTCCAATCCCTGTGAACAGGAGAATTTGATTTCAATTGTTTTGGGTCGAAGCTCGGTCCGTTTCCAGAGGGCATTTCATAAGTTCGGCCGCCCCGTCGAATGCGAGGATATCGGGACGTCGCCGATGCTGGCATTATTCTGTAATTAACCCTAATTTCTTTAAGCGAGATTGAATTCCACCTATTTTTCTTTTATGGATTTCTGCAATCAGTTCTACTTCCATCCCCATATTGAATTCTTGAACAAGTTGATTATCTTCAAATGAGTCCCATTTACTATAGCTGTTTGCTAGTTGGGCATCGTTGCTTCTGAATGAGTTGCCCTGCTTGTGCTTTGTGATCGCAGGTACAGCATGAGTTGATGCACTCCTGTTTTCAGACCCCTTAGTTTCCACGATCTCTTTTTTTGCTTTGGTGTACTTTGTCATTTGCTTATGCATCTTGATAAAGCCCGCAAAGGAGTTCGGAGATTTCGTTAAGCAAAAGGGTGGAATAGTCAGTTTAAGATCATGTTGAAGTATGATACTAGTCGTTTCTCTCCACTCCAACGAAAGTATTTCTCTTATATGCCGATATGCACTCCACGTTAGTGGTTTATCACTTATGTACTGTATTAAACTCTCAGTTTTAAATTTGTCGATATCCGCATAAATGTAATCATTGAGACTCAAGGAATTCTCGATGATCAAGTAACCATACCCAGACTTTAAACAAAACTCCTGCAGGGCTTTCCATTTCATTATATTGCGGTAATTCCCCATATGATTATGGCTTTTAATCTCAACTACTACACCGCGACCGTCTTGCAGCATGACAAAAAAATCGGGATAATATATATAATTCTTGTCTCCTAATGCATATGGAATTTTTAAAGGTTGCTGTACATACTTTGCTATAACATCCAGTTGCTCTAGGTACATACAGAATCGATATTCTAATTGAGATTCGTATTCTACTTCAACCTTGTTCTTTTCACTGTAAAAGCTTCCGGAGTCCCCTTCACCATCATGGTTTACTTGCCGTTTAGGGTGTATTCGTAACCACTCCTCATCATCAATCGTCTTCGTATGAGCAGGCCAAGCTACGTCTGCAAAAAGACGATTGAATATTCGTTGTTGATTTTTATCATATCTTTGCACATCCTTAAAGTTACTTCGAATAGCTTTGATTATTCGCAACGACGATTTCCGTTTTTCTTCCGCTTGATTTCTTGAAAAGCACAGGTGTGTAATTAAATGAGTTATTCTGTAAGCTGGTATTTCAGAGAGACGTAGGGCTATTGTTGCTATGTTACATTCATCGGAGGGATCGCCCGGCTTCACCCATGCTCTAAATAAACTAAGAATGGGCATACAAGAATGGTCAGTGTTCACTAAACGCAGTTGCTGATTTGCTGAAGCTTTCATTCGTCGAACGACTTTCTCCTCTATTTGACGAACTCGCTCTCTGGAAAGATTAAAAATATCCCCCGTCTCTTGTAACGTACGCCACTTCTTATCAAAAACCCCAAAACGATAGGCAACCACAGTGAAATCCCGGTCGGTTTTGGTAACCGCATGCAAGGCTTTCTCCAATCGTTCATAAAAAATCTCTGATATAGTATCTATTTCTTCATATGGCATGATAGATATCCCTTTCTGATGCAAATCATGGAATTCGCACACATTGACGTTTTAAACTATTAAAACCTTTAAAATGATACAAACCAATACAAGTGTATATCAGTATTATTTTAACATATTTTCAGTATACTTGATGAAACAAACAACTATCCAACCGCCAACCTAAGTCCTCAACAAAGCAACCTGAATGTCCTAGTGTAGATTCTATAGTAGACTGTTTTTGATTTCTGTAGAATAATCATTCGTCCATTAAATACTAAAAAAAGTCCCGATTTAATCCATCGGGACTTTATTCCAACCTATCCTTTACGCTTACTCCACCGTAACACTCTTCGCCAAATTCCGTGGTTTATCCACGTCATTGCCGCGCGCCAGCGAGGCGTAGTACGCCAGCAGCTGGAGCGGAACAACCGACAGCGCGGGCGTCAGGATGCCGAGCGTGCGGGGGATGCTGAACAGGCGGTTTACCTGGCTGCTGAAGTCGGTTTGGCCTTCGGCGGCGAAGCCGATGACGTTGGCGCCGCGGGCGGCGACTTCCTGAATGTTGCTGACCGTTTTCTCCAGCAGCTCTTCCTGCGTCGCCAGCGCAATGACCGGAACGTTGTCTTCGATCAGGGCCAGCGTGCCGTGCTTCAGCTCGCCGGAAGCGTAAGCTTCCGAGTGGATGTAGGAGATTTCCTTCAGCTTCAGCGAGCCTTCCAGCGCGACGGCATAGTCGAGGCCGCGGCCGATGAAGAACAGGTCGTCATGCGCGGCCACTTGCTCCGCCAGTTCCTTGACGTCGGCGGCGCGTTCCAGCAGCAGCTCGACCTGCGCCGGCAGCTCTTTCATCGCAGCGATCGTCTCGGCGATCGTTTCCGTCTGCTGCGTTTCCCGCACCTGCGACAGGTACAGGCCGAGCAGGTAAAACGCGATCAGCTGCGTCGTATAGGCTTTGGTCGAGGCCACCGCGATTTCCGGGCCGGCCCACGTCGTAATCACGCTGTCCGCTTCGCGGGCAACCGAGCTGCCGACCACGTTCGTGATCGCCAGCACGCGCGCGCCGCAGCGTTTTGCTTCGCGCAGCGCCGCCAGCGTATCCGCCGTTTCCCCGGATTGGGAAACAACGATGACCAGCGTTTCCGGCGTGATGATCGGCGAGCGGTACCGGTATTCCGAGGCGACGTCCGTTTCCACCGGAATGCGGGCGAGCCGTTCGATTACATTTTTCCCGACCAGGCCCGCATGATACGCCGTTCCGCAAGCAACAATGTGAATGTTGCGGATGCCCTTGATTTCTTCCGCCGTCAGCTTCACTTCGTCCAGCACCACGCGCTTGCCGTCTTCGCTGATCCGGCTGCCCATTGTGTCGCGGTAGGCTTTCGGCTGCTCAAAAATTTCTTTTAGCATAAAGTGGTCAAATCCGGCTTTTTCCGCCGTCACCAGGTCCCAATCGACATGGAATAATTCCCGGGAAATAAAATTCCCCTCCAGCGTCAACAGTTCGACACCATCCCGTGTCAAAACCGCCATCTCGCCGTCGTTCAGAATGTATACGTCGCGCGTATAGTTCAGAATCGCCGGAATATCCGATCCGATGAAGTTTTCGCCTTGACCGACGCCGATGATCAGCGGGCTTGCGTTGCGCACCGCAACCAGTTTATCCGGCTCGTGCTCGGTCAATACGCCCAACGCGTACGCTCCGCGCATCAGCTTGACGGCTTTTTGCACCGCTTCGACCAGGCTGCCCTTGTATTCGCGCGCGATCAGATGGGAGATGACCTCCGTGTCCGTTTCGGAGAGGAACGTATGGCCTTCCGCTTTCAGCTCGTCGCGCAGTGCGGCGTAGTTTTCAATAATGCCGTTGTGGACGACGGAGAACTTCAGCGAGTTGTCCGTATGCGGGTGCGAGTTCACATCCGAAGGCTTGCCGTGCGTTGCCCAACGGGTATGACCGATACCGATCGTGCCTTCCAGCGGGGATTGCGTCAGCTGGGACTCCAGCACCGCCAGTCGGCCTTTGGATTTCTTCACTTCGAGACCGTTCTTCGTGAACACGGCCACGCCGGCGGAATCGTATCCGCGATATTCAAGCTTTTTCAAGCCTTCGATCAAAACATCCTGAGAATTCCGGTTCCCAATATAGCCAACAATACCGCACATAGTGGTTCCTCCTGTATGAGCGCCCTTCGGCGCATGTCAAAGATAGGCCCTCTCTTCGGCCTTCGTGTTTGGGTAATCCCATAAAAAATAAACCGGGTGAAACGATCCGCGAAAAATCCGGTCCCGCCGACCGCCTCTCGTGTAAAAAGGCAATACCAAACGAAGCTGCAATCAGCAGCAAACAAACGGAGACAGCAATCGCTTCTCCAAAAGAACCGGCAAAAAGGTCCATCCGTCAAAAGACAATAGGAAAACAAAGGCTGCGTCTCGCGCAAATGCCCTTGGTCAGGTTCTTCTTTTTGCTGCCTGTTGGAATCTTGTACGCCCGGTCACCCGCGACGCTTTGCCCTCCAACTTGCGGTGCGCAGCGCACCGGAAGGTCCCCGCCGAAAAATCCGAACACCTTCACCTCGTCAACTTGAACGTGTTTCGCCCCGGAATCGCCTGGCTCCCTGCATCCCGCAAGGGTCCGGCTCATATCCGTCGAAACGGTCCGCTCCGTCCAAGTTCTGGCGCTTATGGTTCTGTACCCCGGTCCACCTTTCCGTCTCAAAGTGCTTTCCTCATCCTATTCAGGCCGGCCCGTAAGCGGAACGGCAAACCGGCAGGACGAAGATCTTATCTACTATAACACAAAAAACACCCCGTTAAAACAATTTCCTTCGGCTCCAAAAAACGCGTTAACGAAGGGGTCCCGCGCCGCGATGAAAGTCCAACTCCCCCCCAACCTTGCCACGCTCCGACAAAAAGAGCCGCCCGGCCATTGCGATTCCCAATCGCAATAACCGGTACGACTCCTGACAACAGTACGGTTCTCAGCCCAGCTCGGCGCGGATAACATCGGCAATCGCGTTGACGTCCGCTTCCGTTTGCGCTTTGTCCGGGCCCTCCGCCATCACGCGGATCAAGGCTTCCGTGCCGGAGGGGCGAACGAGCACCCGGCCGTTTTCGCCCAGACGGTCCTCCACCTCGCGGATAGCTTTTGCAATGGCTTCGTTGCCGTCCAGCCTCGACTTGTCGGTCACCCGTACGTTTACCAGCGCTTGCGGGAATTTCTGCATTTTGCCGGTCAGCGCGCTGAGCTTTTTCTCGCCGGAACGGACCAACGTGTCCAAAAGCTGCAGAGCGGTCAGCATGCCGTCTCCGGTCGTGTTGTAGTCCAGGAAAATTACATGGCCGGACTGCTCGCCGCCCAGGTTGTAGCCGCCTTTGCGCATCTCTTCCATCACGTAGCGGTCGCCGACGGCCGTCTTTGCCGTTTGCAGCCCCAACTCCCGGGCCGCTTTGAAAAAGCCCAGGTTTGCCATTACCGTAGTAACAACCGTGCCGCCGATCAGCCGTCCGTGCCGGTTCATATCGTCGGCGCAGATGGTCAGGATGTAGTCGCCGTCGACTTCCTGCCCGTTCTCGTCAATGGCGATCAGCCGGTCCGCGTCGCCGTCGAACGACAAGCCCAGATCGGCGCCGTGCTTGCGCACCTCCGCCGCCAGATGCTCCGGATGCGTCGAGCCGCAGCCTTCATTGATGTTGCAGCCGTCCGGCTCCGCCCCGATGGCGATGACCTCCGCTCCCAGCTCGCGGAACAAACGGGGGGCCAGCTCGTATGCCGCGCCGTTGGCGCAGTCGAGGACGATTTTCCAGCCGTCGAATGCGCTGGAAACCGTTGTTTTGAGGTACTCCATGTATTGAAATTTTGCTTCTTCATTCTCCGTTACGCTTCCCAGATTCGCGCCGACCGGACGGGGCAGCTCGTCAGCCTCCGCGTCCATCAGGCGCTCGATTTCCAGCTCGGTCTCGTCGGACAGCTTGAAGCCGTCCCGGCCGAAAAACTTGATGCCGTTATCGGCGACCGGGTTATGCGAAGCCGAGATCATGACGCCCGCGTCCGCTCCCAGCGTCCGGGTTAAATAAGCGACCCCCGGGGTCGAAACGACGCCCAGACGCACGACGTTCGCTCCGATCGACAGCAGGCCCGCCACAAGCGAAGCCTCCAGCATGTGACCGGAAATGCGCGTATCGCGCCCGATCACGACAAGCGGCCGGTGCGCCCCCTGCGCCAAAACATAACCGCCGCAGCGTCCGACCTTATAAGCCAGCTCCGCGGTCAACTCCTGATTGGCGACTCCGCGGACGCCGTCGGTTCCGAAATATTTTCCCATTCTGTGGTGACCCCTCTCTCTTCTGTACCTTTGTATCTGTATCCTGTAATCCATTCGTTTCAAATGCAGCCCAGGCCGACTATTCGCCCGTCTCGTCTCCCTCATCGGTTCGCGCCGGCGCGCTCGGCGAAACGGGCACCACCGCCGGGGTATCCGACGGCGACGGGCTCGGCGTCGCCGAACCTTCCGGCTCCTCGCTTCCGGCCGGGCTAGGGCTTGGGCTCGCGGAAGGGCTGGCGCTCGCCGCCGGCGGCAGAACCGAAGGCGTCGCTTCCGGCGACGGATTCACACCGCCCACCGCATCCGAGCCGACCGCCCGGACGATTTCCACCGTCGCGGTCAAATTCGGCGTCCTGTTCTTGACGAACATCGGCAGATTGACGATAACGGGAAGCTGATGGCGTCCCGGCCCCAGGTTGCTGAGGTCCACAATCGCCTCTACATCCTCCGCCCGCAGCTGATTCAGAACGGCCGGCGCCCCTTCCAGCGACACGCTCACCCGCTGCGATTCCGGTGTCAGGTTATACACGTACCCGGCGGATTGCCCCGTCAGCGTAACGGAAATGTCGGGGATGTTCTTCTCGGCGGAGGGAACGACCTCCACGGTCACCGCCACCTTTTCGGGCGCGACCTGCGTCACGCCTTCCTTGAGCGGAACGTCCAGTTCGATTTTGCGGGTTTCCTTGTAGCCGGACAAATCAAGCTCCAGCCCGTCATAGAAATCCATCCCGTTCAGCATATTCTGCGGGCCGTACACCGTCACCGTTTCCGGGTCCTGCGTAAAGGAAGCGATCGAATAGCCGGGCTCCGGCTCCCCGATCAGATCCACCTGGAGCGGCATCTGCTTGAACGGACTTGTGATGGGAATCTCCACGTCCACTACCTGCGGGCTGATCGATGCGCCCTCCATCGGGCGCCCGTTCCAGTCGTATGCCGTCAGCTTGACCTGCTTGGTCACAGTGCCTTCCGCTCCGGCCACGCTGACCTCCGCACGCGCGGATTCTACCTGGTCGACCATGCTTTCCGGCACCGAAACGCTGACCCGGTTCGGTTTGACGATCGGCTGCGCCGCCTTGTAGCCCTGTGACGGCGTGCCGACCGCCGTAATTTCGACCGGCACCTGCTTGTGCTCGATTTTCTCCAGGGTGATGTCCGCTTTGGCCGGAATCACCGTCGTTTCCACGTTGTCGGGAAGCCCGAACACGCGCAGCGGTACGCTATGCGTGCCTTCGGTCAGGTTGGTGAGGTCCGCCTCCACCCGTACGTTCGACACACTGACCCGGCGGAAAAGCGACGATTTCCACGTCAGCTCTACGGTCACCTCCTGCGGATTCATGTTCATAACCGCATAGAGGCCTTCGTTGTACACCGGCACCACCGCGACATTGCGGATGGTATCGTCCATGATCTGGTTGGCCGCCCGCGCGTTCGGCTCGTTGGAGTCCAGCCGGACCACCAGCCAAAGCAAAAAAGCGATGAGCACGGCGACCCCTTTGACCACATTATTGTTGCGCAAGTATTTATCCACGTTTGAACCACTCCTTCCACTTCAGGAGAGGCTTGTTTTCGACCGTTTTGCGCTTGGGCCGAAGCTCCTCGTACAGCTTGGAGATCAGCGATTCCTCCTTGATGTCGCGCACCACCAGGCCGTTGATGGCCAGGGATACCTGCCCCGTTTCCTCCGAGACAATCACCGAAATGGCGTCCGACATTTCGCTCACGCCGATTCCGGCCCGATGGCGGGTCCCCAGCTCTTTGCTGATAAAAGGGTTCTCGGACAGCGGCAGGTAGCACGCGCCCGCCACGATTTCATTCTGGCGGACGATGACCGCTCCGTCATGCAGCGGCGTATTGGGGATGAAGATGTTGATCAGGATTTCCGAGCTCAGCTCGGCTCCCATGCGGATCCCCGATTCAATGTATTCATTCAGGCCCGTCTCCCGTTCAAACACAACCAGGGCGCCGATCTTGCGTTTGCTGAGGTAATTGACCGCCTTCATGAGATCATTGATCCGCGCGGAGACCAGATGGTCCTCCTCCGAGCTTGTCCGGCTGAACAGCCTGCCCCGGCCAAGCTGCTCGAGCGCCCGCCGCAGCTCCGGCTGAAAAATGATGATCAGCGCGATCACCCCGATGTTGAACATCTGGTTCATCAGCCATTGGAGCGTGTTCAGCTCCAGCCAGATGCTCGCGGCCCAGGAAATCACCACGATGAGAATGCCTTTGAGCAGTTGAATCGCCCGTGTGCCGCGAAGCAGAATCAGCAGCTGGTATATGATGTAGCTGACAATTAGTATATCAACGATATTCCGAAGCGTGTCCCACGTGAACAGCGCAATGTTCATTCTGTCGTTCCCCCATGGGCAGCCCGCAGCCCGGCCGCGTGCCGTCCCGATCCTTGTCTCTATGGAGATATGATACCATATTTTCAGCAAAAAACCTCCCCTGTCCGCAACGGGGAGGTTAGGAAAGTGATTTAGTGGGCCGCGGAAGCTTGAAACAATTCGCGTACCTGGTAGACCAGCCATTCGGCCGCCTGGTTGATTTCGTATATTTTACCGGAAACGCTCGCCGACGAGGCGGTATGCAGGCTTCCGTCCACAATCACCAGATTGCCGTCCAGCTCGCCGTCGATCTGCACATCTCCGCCGCGCACCATCAGGTTGCCTTGCACCTTATGGCCGGCAGGGAGGTAAACGGTGTCTTCCTCGATCACCAGCTGGTCGAGGTTGCTGCCCTTGACCGTCAGCTCGGGGTCCTGATTCCACATGGACAGGAAACTGCCCAGCATGACAAAAAGAAACACCGACGCCACCGACAAGGCCGGATGCTGCTTGATCCATTGGTACCAGGGTCTGCGTTTCGCCGCAGGGGCGGGCAGAGCGCCCATGATCCGGTCGGTCAGTCCTTCCGGAACCGCCGTAACCGGGCCGGAACGGATCAGCGCCTCGGTGAATTCCATTTCGCGAAAAACCGCGTTGCATTCCGGGCATGCCAGCAAGTGTTCCTTCAACCGGCGGGATTCGGAGCCGTCCAAGTCGCCGTCAAAGTATTCGTGCATGTACTGGAGGGCTTCCTCGCACTTCATCCGACAGCCTCTCCTTTCTTAAGGTCTCTTCGTTTAGATACGGCGTGCGAAGCATTATGTTTCAAAAAAATTTGCCTCCGAATTCGGACTGCAATTTTTTGCGCAAAAACTCCCGGCCGCGGTGAACCCTCGTCTTCACCGTGGTGACCGGCATGTCCAGCACGTCCCCGATTTCCTGCAGCGACATGTCCTGCAGATAGCGGAGAACGACGACGGACTTGTATTTTTCCGGAAGCGTTCCGATCGCTTTCCGGATCTGCTCCTGGGTTTCGGTCAGCATGACCTCCTGCTCCGGCGTTTCCTGGTCGCTCGGCAGCAAAGAATACCAGTCCGCCCCTTCCCCTTCCGGCATTTCCGCGTCCAGCGAGTAACTGGGCTTGCGCTTGCGCAGACGGTCGATGCACAGATTGGTGGCGATCCGGTATATCCAGGTGGAAAATTTCTGGTTTTCGTCGTAGCGCTCCAGATTGACGTACAAGCGCAGGAACGTTTCCTGCACGATATCCTCCGCTTCCTGCCTCGACCCCAGCATGCGGTAGCCTAGGTGGAACATCTTGTCCTTGTACAAATCCACCAGCCCGGCGAAGGCGCTCCGGTCTCCGTTACGAGCCTGTCTGACAAGCCGGGCTTCCATGTCCTTCACTGGCAATCCTCCGGTGCTCAAGTTTCTCTCCCCATTATAAATTGACATCCGGCCAAAAAGAAAGCCGGGCGGCAGCCAACCGACGCGCCCGACTCCGATGCATGCATTGCTTATCCGGTCTCTCCGTCCGCCGGGGGCATCAGCCCGTATTGCGCAGGCCCGCGGCTATTCCGTTGATCGTGAGCAAAACTTCCCGCAACAGCTCCGCGTCGTCCCCTTCGGTCTCGCGAATGGCCCGCAGCTCCTTCAGCAGCTCCACCTGCAAATAGCTAAGCGGATCTACGTAGGGGTTGCGCAGCCGGATCGATTCCTGCAAAATCGGCACGTTGTCGAGAATTTCCTTCTGACCGGTAATCTGCAAAATCAGCGACGAGGTCAGCCGGTATTCGTCCTGAATCAATTGGAAAATCCGTTCCGCCATCTGGCCGTCACGAACCATTTTACCATATTCTTTGGCAATTAACAGATCGGCTTTTGCGAGCGCCATCTGAACATTGTCGATCGCCTGGCGGAAGAACGACCAGCGGGCGTACATCTGCTGCAGAATGCGCATGTTGGCCGGTTTCTCCTGATAGAAGGACTGCAGCCCGGTGCCGGCGGCGTACCAAGCCGGGAGCAAATAACGCGTCTGCGTCCAGGCAAACACCCAGGGAATCGCGCGCAGGTCCTCGAATTTGTCGCTGTTTTTCCGCTTGGAGGGACGGGACCCGATGTTCAGCTCCCCGATCTCCGGCAGCGGCGTGGATTCCTTGAAGAAGGCCATAAAGTCCGGATCGCGGAAAATAAGATCCTGATATTTCGTCTGCGCGGTCTCCGAAATTTGGCGCATGACGGCTTCCCATTTGTGCACCTGGATGTCGCTTTGCGGATGACGCGCGCCCGAAGCCGCGGTAATCAGCGCCCAGGTCGCCTGCTCCAGGCTCCGGTAGGCGATCCCCTTCACGGCGTAGCGCTGCGACAGCACCTCGCCTTGCTCGGTAATCTTGATCCCCGCTCCGATCGTGTGCGGCGGCTGCGCCAGAATGCTCCGGTTCAGCGGCATGCCGCCCCGGCCAAGCGCCCCGCCCCGGCCGTGGAAAAACTTCAGCGCCACGCCGTGCTTCGCGCCGATTTCGGTCAGCCGGTCCATGGCGACCTTCAGCTCCCAGTTGGCGGTCAGAACGCCGCCGTCCTTGTTGCTGTCCGAATAGCCCAGCATGATCTCCTGGACCTGTCCCAGGCTTTCCAGGCTGCTCCGGTAGGCTGGGATGTTGAACAGCGTATCCATGATCTCCGGCGCCGCATGCAGGTCGTCGATGGTTTCGAACAGCGGGACGGGCTGGAGCGTGCACACGACATTGCCCTCCGCATCCCGCCGGTAGAGGCCAAACTCCTTGCAGAACACCATAACCTCAAGAATATCGCTCGTGTCGTTGGCCATGCTGATCAGGTAGCTAGTGATGCAGCCGGTCCCGAACTCGCGCTGCGCCTTCATAACGGTCTTGAAGACGTTCAGGCATTCCCGGGTCGATTCCGTATACGGGATGTACGGAGAAGTGAGCGGCCGCGGTTCCTCCAGCAGGCGGGACAGCAGCTCCACCTTTTCCTTCTCGTCCATGCCCGAATAGTTCTCCGCAACGCCCATGATGGCGAGCACTTCCGTCATGGCGGCTTCGTGCTCTTTGCTGTGCTGGCGAATGTCCAGCGTCGACAGATGGAAGCCGAACAGCTCCGCCTGGCGGATCAGGTTCTTGGTGTGCATGTCGGCGATAAAATCGGCGTAATGCCCGCGAAGGCTGGCGTCAATAACCTTCAGGTCGTCCAGGAACGCTTCGACGGATTCGTACTTCACGCCGTCCTCCGGACAATCGCGAAGCTGGGTATTATGCAGCTTTTCCAGCATATAAATGATCTTCACCCGGTACGGCTCCGATTCGTTCCGCCAGGGCTCTTCATGATACAGACGGACCGTTTCGCGGTCGCGTTCCACCGAGGCCAGCAGCTCGGGGCTAATTTTGACAATATGCGAGTTAAAGCTCATATGCTGCAGCAGATCGCGCAGCACGGTGATGTATTTGTCCAGCACCATCTCGCGGTGCAGCTCCAGGCTGTTCCAGGTAATGTCCGCGGTGACGGACGGGTTGCCGTCCCGGTCTCCGCCGATCCAGCTGCCGAAGCGAAGATACTTCGGAACGTGCCAGCTTCCGTTCGGGTAATATTTGTCCAGGCACCGCTCCAGCTCGGCATATACCTCCGGGAGCACCTCGAACAGCGTTTCGTCGAAATAATAAAGGCCGTTGCGCACTTCGTCCAATACCGTAGGCTTGCGGTCCCGCAGCTCGTCGGTCTGCCAGAGCGTCAGCACCTCGCCCATCAGTTTATCCCGCAGCTGCTCCCGTTCGCGGAAGGTCAGCATCGGGTTGTCATACTGCAGCACGTACTGGGAAATTCGTTGGTGAATGTCGAGCACGACCCGGCGCATCGCTTCCGTCGGGTGAGCGGTCATGACCAGCTCCAGGGAGATGTTGTTCAGGATGGAGACGATCTCCTCCTGTTCGGTTCCCTGCTGCTTCAACTCTTTGATGATACTTTCGATCGAACCCGGTTGAATGGATTCTCCCGCAGTGCGGTCGTAATCCCGTTTGCGGCGGATCCGGTGATTTTGCTCGGCGATGTTCACAAGCTGAAAATAGATGGCGAACGCCCGGATGACCCGGTGACGGATGTCCGGCGACAGCGAAACAATGGTGTCCTTGAATTCCTTGTACAGGTCAGGGTTGTATCCGGCCCGCAGCGATTTGCTCATTTCCCTGATTTGCTCGACAACGGTCAGCAGTTCTTTTCCGCCTTGGTGCAAAAGGACGTCCCCCAATATGTTCCCCAGGAACCGAACGTCTCTCCGCAGCAGGTTGTTGGTTGCGCTTTTGGTTAGCATATTCAACTCGGACATCTTCTCACCCAATCCCATACTCTTTTCGGGCATGCCAAAAATGCCTGCCCGTGTTGCATATTTGACTTATTTTATCACAAAGACGAGGTTAGAAAAAACATTTCTTTTTTGCCAGCACAAAGATATTCTTTATCAATGGAACGCGGGAAAGGCAGAAGATGTTGAAAAGACAGCGAATATTCTCTTCCCGCAACAAATGAAACAAGGCCCTGCTAAGTTAACCCTTTTTTGGAATCTATCGAGATTGTGGTATAATATGGATGAATTTTATAGTAAAGGAGGAACCGCCACCACGAATTATTACATGAGTGCCTATTGTACGTATGAGCTCGAGGTTTCCGCCGGGCGCTCCCCGGTTAATGGCTACATCCGAAGCTACGATTAAGCGAAATCTTGTTATTTTATTCCCCTATAAAGGAGATGTATGGATTGAACCCGAAGAAAGTATTTACAGCCGCACTGCTTTCCTTATCGTTCCTGGCAGTTTCCGTTCCCGTCGCCCATGCGCAGCAAGCCCAAGCCATTGTCATCAAAAGCCCGCAAAAATATGTTGCAAGAGATGTTTACTATCACAAAACGCATAACATCCCTTCGACATACTTCTATACGGACAGTGAAGGGTATTACGGAACGCTGTATCGGACGGGCGTCCGAAACGCCGAGTACCTGGAGGACTATGTGGTCGCCACTTATGAAGGTTATGCGACGTACGATATTGGCCACGGAATGTAACCGGTTATGCCCCCTTTCACCGTCAAGGTGCAGGGGGCTTTTCTTTTTCATTAAAACTCAAGGCTTTCTATCGACGACAGCACGTTTGACCTTCCTGATGATGGCCGAATCGAAACCGGTCGAAACGCTCATTCATTTAGGAGAAGGTCGCGGGAACGCGGGATGTGTGCCCGGCCGCGCCGGCCTTCACCTATTTACTCATTGGAAAACAGAAAAGCCCGTCCGCAAGTGAATTGGCGCCCCACAGGTGTTCCAGATGGGGTACTCAATATACTGCTTCTTCAAATCCTAAAATGTGACATTCTGAATAAATAACATAAAACCACATAGTAAATTTTTCCTGAGTCTGATAAACTATTTTTGTCATTTACTATCAGCATTGGAGGAATATTTGGTGGCGTTTTTGATTATTTTCACTTTTGTAGGGATGATCGTTTTTGCTGTAATGGGACTTGTAGCGGCATTCAAAAAGAATGGTAAAGCGAAGCGAAACTTTATCTTTACAGGAATATCCTTTGTCTTAATGATTGTCTTTATAGCCAACAACACAAATACAGAAGAACTCGATACGGCAGCTGATAAACCAAACACCGCAGCAGCAGTTGCAGCTGCAAACAATACTGCAGAGAATGATAACGCCGCGGATGACGCAGCCGCACAAGAAAAGGCTGAAGCCGAGGAAGAAGCTAAGGCCAAGGCCGAGGCAGAAGCGAAAGCAGCAGCGGAAGAAAAAGCAAAAGCCGAGGAAGAAGCCGAGGCAAAAGAGAAAAGTGTCCCTCGAGAGTATAAAGCGGCATTAATTAAAGCGGAAACATATGCGGAAGTTATGAGTATGTCCAAGGCAGGCATTTATGTTCAATTGACTTCTGAATATGGAGAGGGCTTCCCTCCGGAAGCCGCTCAATATGCTGTGGATAATATTGTATTTGATTGGAATGAAAATGCACTGAAAAAGGCACGCATGTATGCAGAAACGATGAGTATGTCAGATTCGGCTATTTACGAACAATTGATTTCCGAATACGGGGAAAAATTCACTGCGGAAGAAGCGCAATACGCGATAGATCATTTAGAATAGGATAAAAAATTCAAGTAAAAGCCCGCCGGCCCATTAAGGTTGACGGGTTTTTGCATCTTTATTAAATCCCTATGACTGTCATCAGGGCGTGCCCAATCCAGGAATTCAGTCGCGGTATCGGCTTGACCCGCACCGATGAGGGAGTTCGACGGCTGGTCTCGGGAAAGCCGGACAAAGGACGTTGAAACAGAGCCAAGGTTTGTAGCAGTGGACAATTATCGAAAATAAACAAAGAAAAACCCTGATGTAATCAGGGTTTCAAGGTTCGTTATGTATGGAGCGGGTGATGGGAATCGAACCCACGCTATCAGCTTGGAAGGCTGAAGTTCTACCATTGAACTACACCCGCATGCAGTAACTGAAGAAGATGGTCGGGACGACACGATTTGAACATGCGACCCCCTGCTCCCAAAGCAGGTGCTCTACCAAGCTGAGCTACGTCCCGATGTCAGCAACAGCTCTGTCCTAATGAAGATGGCGTGCCCAGAGAGATTCGAACTCCCGACCTTTTGATTCGTAGTCAAACGCTCTATCCAGCTGAGCTATGGGCACAAAATAATTGGAGCGGACGAAGGGATTCGAACCCTCGACCCTCGCCTTGGCAAGGCGATGCTCTACCACTGAGCCACGTCCGCGTCTTTGCCGCCGTCTTGCTTCACACCGAAGCGTTTTTAGCGACAAGAGATATATTATCATGATTCCTTTTTAAACGCAAGGGGTTTTGCGAACTTTTTTTTCTTGTCTTCATTTCCACCCGTAAAGATGGCTAAACCGGCCGCCAATAACAGCATCCCCGTAGTCACGAAAATCCAGTTAATGCTCAAAAAGTAGCCAAGCACGCCCCCGAGCAGCGGACCGAACATCGCCCCGAGCTGATTGGCGCTGGTGGTCATCCCGAAGGAGCGGCCGCGGAACTCTTCGTCCGTCCTCCTCACCATCAGGGTATTGATATTGGGAACAATGCCGGCCACAAACAAGCCGTAGGCAAACTGCACGACGGTAAAAAGCCACAGCTCGCCGACAAAAAACTGAAGGCTGATGATCACTCCGCCCAGCGCAAAGCACAGCGACAGGATGCGGTTAAAACCGCGGCGTTCCCCTTCCCGCCCCCAATACGGAGACGCAAGGATGCCTGCGATCCCGATCAGCGCCAGCACAAAGCCGGACGATAGCTCCGCCCCTTCGAGCCTTCCTTGCAGATTCGCAATGTGCAGGGTCATAAGCGGCTGGATCATATTGACCGCCAGCTGAAAAACCAGGAGAAGCAGCAGCAGACGCGCCAGAGCGGGACTCCTCAGCACAACCCGGATATCCTCCCGTACGCTGGAGCGCTTCGCTTGTTCCGCCGGCTTGCTTTTTCCTTCGCGTACCCAGAGAATGACCGCAACGGATGCCAGGAAGATGAGGACGCCCGCGACCACAAAAGACGCCCGCATGCCAAACGCCTCCGCCAGGAGACCGCCGAAAAGAGGGCCGATGATGCCGCCCGTCATGGTGCCCGCCTGCATCATGCCGAGGCTCCACCCCATCTTCTCTTCCGGCGCCGTAGACGCTACAATGGCCATTGAGGCAGGCACAAAGCCCCCTACAAAGCCGTGAAGCAGCCGGACGACCACAAGCTCGTACGGGTTCCTTACAAAGGCGATAAGGGCATAAATGACGGCCAGGCAGAGACCCGCACGCATGACCATTCGTTTCTTGCCGTATTTGTCCGCCATGGAGCCCCACAAAGGCGCCATGATCGCCCCCATAAAAAAGGCCGAAGAATGCACGATGCCCGCCCACAGATTGACGGAGGAAGAATCGACACCCAGCTCAAGCAGAAAAAGCGGCAAAAAAGGTACCGCCATCGTATAACTGGCGCTGCACAGCAGCACGCCGGCCCACAAAATCCACAAGTTCCGTTTCCACGCTTCCACTCGGTTCACATCCAATGAAGTATATTGTGGATCGAAAAACGATAAAAGACTGAAGGCGCCCTAAAAAGGGAGCGCCCTCAGTCTGCGGCGTTATCCGATTCCAATACTTGCTGTCGTTAATAGTTTACCAAATGAAAACAAAGCCGTCCAACACGGGGCCCGTTATTCGGGAAGAATCCGGTTGATTTCGGGCGGTTTTCCGTTCCGGTAGTGCTCCAGATTGCGAACGAATAGGTCAACCAGCCGGTCGTTGTAAAATTCGGTATCGCCGGACATATGAGGAGTCAAAATAACATTTTCCAGCTCCCAAAGCGGGCTGTCTTGAGGCAGCGGCTCCTGCTCAAAAACGTCGAGACACGCCCCCGCGATTCCACCGTTTTGCAGAGCGTCCACAAGCGCGGCGGTGTCCGTTGTCCCGCCCCGGCCGATATTCGCGTAGATTGCCGAAGGCTTCATAGCCTGGAACTGACCCTTTCCCATGCAATGAGCCGTCTCTTCGCTTAGAGGAAGCGTCATGACCACGTAGTCGCTTTGCTCCAGCACACCATTCAGTTCCTCCATGGAAAACATGTAGTCGACATACTTGGATGGCCGGTGGGATTTTCGAACCCCCAACACCTTCATTCGGAAGGCTTTCGCTAGACGTGCGACTTCCTCGCCGATCGCTCCCACGCCGATGACCGCCATTGTTTTCTCATGCAGCTCGGGGATGGCGGAATACGGCTTCCACTTCTTTGCTGATTGATTGCGGATCGCGTGGTGGATGTTCCGCGTCATCGTCAAAAGCATGGCAAAAACATTTTCCGATATGGGGTACGTATGCACTCCGCTCGCGTTGGTGAGCACGATTCCCCGTTCCTGGAGCGCATCGAGAGGCAGACGATCATACCCCGCGCTTTGAATTTGAATCCATCTCAGCTGCTTTGCCGCGCCCTCGCCGGCAGCAAAAGACTCGACTTCTTTTCGCCAGCCCAGTATAATCTCCGCCTCGCTTAAGTGCGGCAGCCAGTCCTCTTTCGCCTTCCCGGCAACGATTTCAAAGTCGGGAGCCGCTTGCCGGATGCGATCCAGCTGAGGCGGCGTTAACGGAAGCGTTGCTACGATTTTTCCCACAACCATTCGCTCCTCTCGGGGACTCAAACCATTATGGTCTATTATCGCATAAGAAGGACGTTGAATCCTAATTCCTGTCTTTTATTCCGCTTCCCCTTTGCACGGATTCCCGATTCTTGCGATCTTGGTTGCGGTAGAAAACTGAGCAGGGTGCCGGCATCGAGAGAACCCCCATCTTTCGGCGCAGACAGAATAAAACCCCCTTTGCCGCAGCAAAGGGGGTTGCTTGTTGGGATGGTGCGCGTAGAGGGACTTGAACCCCCACGGTTGCCCGCCAGATCCTAAGTCTGGTGCGTCTGCCAATTCCGCCATACGCGCTTGGTTGGGTTGTATCCTCAAATAATAAGAGGCCCCGGCTTATTCGCTCCAGCGCCCTACGTGATGCTCATGAACAGAAAAGAGTGAGCCATGTAGGACTCGAACCTACGACACCCTGATTAAAAGTCAGGTGCTCTACCAACTGAGCTAATGGCTCGCAAATGGCTGGGGATCTAGGATTCGAACCTAGGCATGACGGAGTCAAAGTCCGTTGCCTTACCGCTTGGCTAATCCCCAACAAAAACTGCTTATTTAGGATAACCGAACCCAGCAAAAGTATTCGTCATCCAAAGATAAAGAAAGTGGTGACCCGTAGGGGATTCGAACCCCTGTTACCTCCGTGAAAGGGAGGTGTCTTAACCCCTTGACCAACGGGCCATTAAAGAATGAAGCAAACTTACTAGCCCGCCTCATGCATTGGAAAAAATGGAGCTTCCAACCGGGATCGAACCGGTGACCTCATCCTTACCATGGATGCACTCTACCTACTGAGCTATGGAAGCAAGTGGCTCCCCGAACAGGACTCGAACCTGTGACAACTCGATTAACAG